>DASTZY010000115.1:0-2682 GCA_035764085.1 Gaiellaceae bacterium | reverse complement strand
TCGGGCGAGACGCCGCCGCCGTCGACGGGCGCGGCCTCGCCGAAGCCCTCGATGCGGTCGAGGTCGGTGAAGATCGCTAGCTGCCGGATCAGGATCTCGGCCGCCTCCGCGAGCGCGTCCTTGGGCTCGACCGAGCCGTCGGTCGTGATGTCGAGCGTGAGCTTGTCGTAGTCCGTCCGCTGCCCCACGCGGGCCGCCTCGACCTGGTACGCGACGCGGCGCACCGGCGAGAAGATCGAGTCCATGGGGATGACACCGATCGTGTGCTGCGGGCCCCGGTTCAGCTCCGCCGGCGAGTAGCCGCGGCCGCGACCGATCGTCAGCGTGATCTCGAGGCGGCCCTTGTCGGACAGGTTCGCGATCTCGAGCTCCGGGTTCAGGATCTCGAGGTCCGCGGGCGCCTCGATGTCGGCGGCCGTGACCGAACCCGGCCCCTTCTTCGCGATGTGCACCTCGATCTCGGGCGACTCGCCGTGCAGCCGCGCGACGAGGTTCTTGAGGTTGAGGATGATGTCGGTGACGTCCTCGCGGACACCCGGCAGCGTCGTGAACTCGTGGGCGGTGCCCTCGACCTTCACGGACGTCACGGCGGCGCCCTCCAATGAGGAGAGCAGCACGCGGCGCAACGAGTTGCCGAAGGTGTGTCCGAAGCCGCGGTCGAGCGGCTCGATCACGAAGACCCCGCGGTGGTCGTCCACGTCCTCGTGGACGATCTTCGGGATCTGGAAGTCCATTTCACGTGTAGCCAAAGAAGTTCCCTCTTTCCGTTACTTCGAGTAGAGCTCGACGATCAGCTGTTCCTGTACCGGCGTGTCGATCTCGTCGCGCTCGGGCTGCTTCAGCACCTTGCCCGTGAGCCCGTCGTGATCCGCCTGGAGCCACGGCGCCACCGTCGAGACGAGATCGGTCGCGTCCCGGATCACCTGTTGCGCGGAGGAGCTCGCCGCGACGGTGACCACGTCGTTTGGTCGCACCTGGTAGCTCGGGATGTTGACCCGCCGCCCGTTGACCTGGAAGTGGCCGTGGCGGACGAGCTGGCGTGCCTGCGCGCGCGAGGCGGCGAAGCCGAGCCGGTAGACGACGTTGTCCAGCCGGGTCTCGAGCATCCGGAGCAGCTCCTCGCCGGTCACACCGGAGCGCTTGGACGCCTTCTCGTAGTAGGTGCGGAACTGCTTCTCCAGCAGGCCGTAGTAGCGGCGCGCCTTCTGCTTCTCGCGCAGCTGCAGCAGGTACTCGCTCTGCTTGATGCGGCCGCGGCCGTGCTCGCCCGGCGGATACGAGCGGCGCTCGATGGCGCACTTCTCCGTCAGGCAGCGCTCTCCCTTGAGGAAGAGCTTCATCCCCTCGCGGCGGCAGATACGGCACTTCGGCCCCAGATCGCGTGCCACTAGACGCGCCTCCGCTTCCTCGGGCGCACGCCGTTGTGCGCCTGGGGCGTCACGTCCTTCACGGACAGGATCTCGAGGCCGGCTGCCTGGAGCGAGCGAATGGCGGTTTCACGACCACTCCCCGGCCCCTTGACGAAGACCTCGACCTTCTGCAGCCCGTGCTCCATCCCCTTGCGAGCCGCGGCGTCCGCGGTCACCTGCGCGGCGAACGGCGTCGACTTCCGGGAGCCCTTGAAGCCCGCCGAGCCGGCGGATTCCCAGGCGATGACGTTTCCCTCGCGGTCGGTGAGCGCAACGATCGTGTTGTTGAAGCTCGTCTTGATGTGCGCCTGACCGATCGCGATGTTCTTGCGGACGCGGCGGCGCGTGCGGCCGCGCGTGGCCGCCTGCCTTCTCGTTCCCGGCACCCTACTTCGCCTTCTTTCCGCGGCCGACGGTCTTCTTCGGGCCCTTGCGGGAGCGCGCGTTCGTCTTCGTCCGCTGTCCGTTCACCGGCAGGCCGCGCCGGTGGCGGATCCCGCGGTAGGCGCCGATCTCGGAGAGCCGCTTGATCGCCTGCTGCCGGTCGCGGCGCAGGTCCCCCTCGACCTCGAGCTCGGAGTCGATGTAGTTGCGGAGCTTCGTGACCTCCTCGTCGGTGAGGTCCTTGACCTTCGTGTCCGGGTTGAGGCCGAGCTCGGCGGCGACCTTGCGCGCGGTCGGCTGGCCGATCCCGTAGATGTAGGTCAGCCCGATCTCGAGCCGCTTCTGGTTGGGAAGGTTGACTCCGGCGATGCGCGCCATTCGCTACCCCTGCCTTTGCTTGTGCCGAGGATTCGAGCAGATGACCATGGTCGTGCCGTGCCGCTTGATCACGCGGCAGCGTTCGCACATGGGCTTGACGGACGGACGGACTTTCATGATGTGGGTCAGCGGTGCCGGTAGGTGATCCGGCCGCGATTGAGGTCGTAGGGGCTCAGCTCGACCTTGACCTTGTCGCCCGGGAGGATCCGGATGTAGTGCTTCCGCATCTTCCCGGAGATGGTCGCGAGCACGGTGTGGCCGCCCCCGTCGAGCTGCACCCGGAACATCGTGCTCGGGAGCGCTTCGACGACCTCGCCTTCGACCTCGATCTTCTCTTCCTTGGTCGGCAAATTCCCTTCAGTCAATAGGGGTCTCAGACGTACGCACGCGCACGGCAGAGCCGTGCGCGGAAGGCGGTCATCGTAGCAAAGCCGCTCCGGCAGCCGTGAGGATGCGCGGCCCGTCCGCGGTGACCGCGACGGTGTGCTCGAAATGGGCCGCGAGGGACTCG
>DASTZY010000114.1:0-16514 GCA_035764085.1 Gaiellaceae bacterium | reverse complement strand
AAGGCGCATACGGGATTCGAACCCGTGCCGCCGCCGTGAGAGGGCGGTGTCCTAGGCCACTAGACGAATGCGCCCGGCGAGGGCTTAGTGTAGCGGCGTCCCGGGCAGGTTCCTCTCATGTGGAAGCGGCTGTTCGGCAGGCGCGAGAGGGAGCCCACGGCGGCGCGGCAGGAGGGCGACCCGCATGCGCTCGACACGCCGGACGATCCGCGGGGCGGCGTCCAGAGCGACGAGTACCGGCATGCGCGTCCCGAGGACGTCGTGGAGGAGGGCGACGTCGCCATGGGCGGCCCGGGTGGGGCGCCCGTCGAGGGCACGACGGTCGAGGAGCGGCGCGAGCGCGACCGGCCGGACGAGCCGGCGGTCTAGCCGGCGTCCGGAACGCTCGGGGTTTCGGTTGCTGCGGCCCGCCGGCGCCGGCGGAAGGTGAAGGCGCCCGCCGAGAGCGCCACGATCACCGCCGCACCCGAGATCCCGCCGCCCAGCCACGGAGTCATGTCGGCCGTCGCCGGGACGTGCGCCGCCGTCCGTCGCAGGTAGGCGATCCGCGGCGACTCGATGCCCGAGGCCTCCACCGTGGGTGGATTCGGGAACGGGTGAGTGACGGCCTTCGCCGGTGTGGCCGGCGCGGACGCGTGCAGCAGGTGCCGGGCGACGAGCAGCTCGTGCCAGACGACCGCGGCCTCCTGCGCGGGAGTGCCGACCGGCGCCTTCAGCGTCGCGGGGTTCGGCATCTCCTTGGCAGGGACGTGGACGAGGCGCCACTTCTGCAGGTATGCAGTGGGATCGACCGCGCCGTCGTAGCCGAGCTTCAGGTACTGGTGGGGATGGATCTCGAAGTGGAGATGGGGCGCGGTCGTGAACGCGTCGCCCGTCCTTCCGAGGAAGCCGACCACCTGGCCGGCGCGCACGTTCGGATGCTTGAGGATCCAGCGCGAGTACCCGGCGAGGTGGGCGTAGTAGAACGAGTTGCCGTCCGCGTCGGTCAGCCAGAGCCGCCAGCCTCCGAGCCTGTTCCAGCCCACGAGGCTCAACTTTCCGTTCGCAACCGCGACGATCGGAGTCCCGAGCGACGCGAAGAGGTCGTCGCCGTGGTGCCAGCCGTCGTAGATGTCGTTGCGGACCCCACCGTAGGTGTCGCCGTACGAGGCGCCGCCGTCGACGGGGAAGACGTAGTGGGAGGGCCTGAAGCCGAGCGGCGGCGTCGTCGTGAGCGGCTGCGCGAAGTGCTTCTTCTTGTGCTTCTTGCCGGCATGTCCGGACTTGGACGGCTGGGGCGAGCCGGTGCCGCCCGCGCTCGTCTTGCTGCCTGTCGGGTGGTGCGACGTCTTGCTCGTGGATGTGGGGTGCGTCGCGGCGGGCTCCGCCGCGGCGGAGAAGCCGACGGCGACGGTCGTCCCGGCGGGGAGGTTCCAGTGGCGCTTGAGGAGCAGGACGACGAGCGGCGCCGTGATCCGGCCGACCGTCTTCCCGAGCGTCAGCTGTCCCCAGAACCCGACGAGCGCGGACCCGCCGCGCCCGAGCGACACGGGCTGGCCGCCGATCACGAGGCCGCTCACCGTTCCGTTGCCCCGCGTCGCCGAGACGCTGCTCGCCGTGACGTACCCGCCGAACAGCGAGACGGACTCGAGCGTGACGTGCCCGGTCCTGCACGAGGAGCCGCCGCCGGACGCCGCAGCGAACGCGACGACGGGCGAGGTCGTCGGATAGCCGGAGGCGCCACGCGCGACGGCGGGCGTCCCGAGCATGAGCGCCCGGCCGCCGGGCGGCGCGATCGCGGCGTCTCCCGCGCCCACGCAGCCCGAGGACAGATAGGAGGAAGAAAGGGGCCCGTAGCTCGGCGCGGGCGTCGTGGTCGTCGCGCTCGTGGTCGTCGTTGGTGTCGTCGTGTCGGTGGTCGTCGTCCCGTCCGCCCGGGCGGACGAGGCTGCGAACGACGCCGCGACAACGACGAGACCGAGGAGCAGGACCCCGCGCCGCATCGCCGCAGTGTGCCCGACGTTCCGGATCTTCGTCGTTTCTTTACAGCGGAGTGCGTACGGCTTCGAGTCGCGCGATGCTCGCCGCACCCTTCGCCTCGGCGACGGCGCGCGTCTCGGCGAGCAGGCGCTCGGCCTCTGAGCCGTTCTCCGCGGCCGCGGCGGCTTCGGCTGCGGCGGTCAGCGTCGCCATCGTGAGCTGCGGGAACTCGGCGTCCGCCAGGAGCCGTCGTGCCTCAGTGGCGGTCGCCACCGCCTCGGTCGCCGCCCCGCGGCGGGCGTGGACGCGTGCGAGCGCGCAGCGCCAGAGCACGTGCGCGAGCAGGTCGTCGGCGGTCGCCTCCGCGGCGACCCGGCGCGCGAGCTCCTCCGCGTCGTCAGCGCGCCCGAGTAGAGCCGCGACCTCGGCGAGCAGCGCCCGGTGCGTCGTCGCCGAGGTGGCCGCGCCGATCTCGTCGAACGCAGCCGAGGAGGCACGCAGTTCCCGCTCGGCGGCCGCGCCGTCGCCCGCCAACAGCTCGATCTGCGCGCCGACGAACGACTGCGTCGCACGCCGGAAGCGCAGCCCGAACTCCTCGTACGCAGCCGCCGCGTCCCTGAACAGACGACGCCCATCCTCGATGTCGCCGCGCAGCGCCAGCAGGCCGGCCAGGCTCGTGTAGACGGCGCCGCGCAGCGGCCGGTCCAGCTCGAGTTCGTTCAACAGGTCCTCTACACGGGCGACGCCCTCGCCGACCGGAGTCGGTCCGTAGAGGAGAGCCTGTGCCAGGAGCCCCGCGAGCGTGCCGACCATCTCGGCTCCCGCCCGGGCGCGGCGCGCGTGATCGAGCGCCCGCTCGATCGCCTCCCCTCGGGCCTGCCAGCGGCATGCGGCGATGTCGCCGCTGCTCCGTAGCCACCACGCGCGGGCGAGTGCCAGCTCGTCGCCCAGCGGCTCGAGCTCGGTGATCGCCGTCGTGGCGAGGTGGATGCTCTCTGCGACCGGCGTGCTCTCGGCGAAGGCGCGGACGAACTGGAGCTCGATGCGGGCGTGCAGCTCCGCCGCGCGGAGGCCCAGCCCGACGGCGACATCGACTGCCTCGGTGAGCGCGGACTCTGCCCCGGGAAGGTCGCCTCCGTTCAGGCGCGCGACGCCCAGGCCGGTCAGCACCGTCGGGAGCTCCGGGTCGCCGGCCGGCAGGAGCTCACGTGCGCGTTCGAGGAGCGAGATGGTGGCCGGCGCGTCGGTCTGGCTGAGCGTCTCCTCGGCGGCGAGCTGGAGAAGGCGGCCCGCGCGGCCGCCGAGCACGGCATCCCTCAGGCCGAGCTCGCGACGCAACAGAAATGACTGCTCGAGATGGAAGCCCACGAGGGCGGGCGGGGCTCCGGCGCCGTCGAGCAGCGCCCCGACGGTTTCGTGGAGGTCCGCACGCATGGCCTTGGGCATCGCCTCGTAGACGGCCTCCCGGATGAGTGCGTGCTGGAAGCGGAATCCGTCATCGGGGACGGATACGTCGGGCCGGACGAGCCCTCGGCGCATCAGCTCGAACACGCACGCCTGTGCCTGCTCGCGCTCCTTCGGCGGGATGAGCTGAAGCACCGCTTCGAGCGAGAAGCTGCGACCGACGACCGCGGCACGCTCCAGCACCGCCCGCTCGTCCGGTGCCAGCCGGTCGAGCCGGGCATGGAGGACACCGCGAATCGAGCCGCTCAGCGCCACCGCGTCGCCCTCCTCGCCGGCGAACGCGGCAAGTTGCTCGATGAACAGCGGGTTGCCTTCCGCCAGCTCCGCGATGCGGTCGCGCACGGCGTCCGGCGCATCGAGCGCGTCGAGGAGGCGTTGCGAGTCCGTCGTCGAGAGCGCTTCGAGCCTGACCGCCGACTCCGGCCGCGAGAGCCACTGTGGCCGGCGCTCGGCGAGGTCGGGCCGCGCCAGGCCCAGAAGGAGCACCGGCGAGGCGCCCAGCCGGATGGAGAGATGCTCGATGAGGTCGAGCAGGGTTTCCTCAGCCCAGTGGAGATCGTCGAACACGACGAGGAGCGGCCGCTCGGCGGCTACCTCCTCGAACAGGTTCCGCGTGGCTGCGAACACCTCGTAGCTCGAGCCATCGAGCACGCTCTCATCTCCGCCTGCCTGCCGGAACGCCTCGCGCACCGGGGAGAACGTCGTTCCCTCACCGTACGGCGGACAGCGGGCGACGAGGACGCTGGCCTCCCCCTCGAGCCGCTGGGTGAGCTCACGCGCCAACCGCGATTTCCCCACCCCGGAGTCGCCGAGGATCGTCACGAGGCGGACGCCGGCCGAGGCTGCCTCGCGGTACACGGCCTGCAGCCGCTCGAGCTCCTGTTCCTGACCGACGAACCGGGTGTCGTCGCGGCGCGGGATGGCGGTTGCGGTGGGGTCGACGGACTCGAGCCGGAATGCGACCGTCTCACCCGCCCTCCCCTTCAGTCGCAGAGCATCGAGCTGCGTCGCCCGCACCGCGTGCTCCACGAGCCGGTGTGTCGACTCGCCGAGGACGATCTCGCCCGGCGCGGCCGCCTGCTCGAGGCGCTTCCCGACGGCGACAGCGTCGCCGCTGACGAACCCGTGCCCGGCGGACGGGTCTCCGGTCACGACCTCGCCGGTGTTGACCCCGATCCGCACCTCGAGGCGTGCATCGCTGCGGCGGTCGAGCTCGGCGACGCATTCCTGGACGGCGAGGGCCGCCCGCACGGCACGCAGCGCGTCGTCCTCGTGGACGACCGGGACGCCGAAGACGGCCATGACCTCATCGCCGACGAACTTCTCGACGGTTCCGCCGTGTCCCTCGATCACCGCGGCGGCGTGCTCGAAGAAGTCGAGCATCAGGTGGCGAAGTGCCTCCGGATCGAGCCGTCCCGCGAGCGCGGTGTACGCGACGAGGTCGCAGAAGAGCACGGTGACCGTCTTGCGGCCCTCGACCGTGCGGTGCGAGAGCGCGTCCACGTGGCGAACGTACACCTCCGATCGCGCATCCACCAAGGCCAGGCCTACGATCTCGTGGTGCCTGCCGTCGAGGTCGACGACCTGGTCAAGCGCTATCCGAAGTCGCCCGTCAACGCGGTCGACGGCGTCTCGTTCGGCGTCGAGGCCGGCGAGGTGTTCGGCCTGCTCGGCCCCAACGGAGCGGGGAAGACCACGACCGTCGGCATGCTCACGACGCGCGTCCGTCCCACCGGCGGAACGGCTCGCATCGGCGGCGTCGACGTCGTGAAGGACCCCGTCGCGGCGCGCAGGCAGCTGGCGGTCGTGCCGCAGCGGAGCAACCTCGACCGCTCGATCTCGATCCGCGACAACCTCGTCTTCCACGCCGCCTACCACGGCGTGCCGGCGCGCGAGCGCGAGGAGCGCGCCGACGAGCTGCTGGAGCAGTTCGGGCTGCTCGATCGCGCCCGCGACAAGCCGGACTTCTTCTCGGGCGGGCAGTCGCAGCGCGTGATGATCGCGCGCGCGCTCACGCACGCGCCGCAGGTGCTCTTCCTCGACGAGCCGACCACCGGCCTCGACCCGGCCGCGCGGCTCTTCGTCTGGGACCGCCTGCGGGAGCTGCGCGACTCGGAGGTCACCCTCATCCTCACGACGCACGACATGGACGAGGCCGCGCTGCTCGCGGACCGCGTCGGGGTCATGGATCGCGGGAAGCTGCTCGCCCTCGACACCCCCGATGCCCTGATCAGCTCGCTCGAAGGCGAGGGGACGCTCGAGCTCACCGCGGACCGGGCCGCCGACGGTGCCGTGGTCGATGCGCTCTCGGCGCTCGCGGGCGTCGAGCGGGTCGAGACGGTGCAGGTCGCCGCCGAGAACGGGGTGCCGGAGCCCGCGGAGTCCCAGCCACTCCGCGTCCGCCTCTACCTCACGGGCGACGCGGCGTTGTCCGTCGCGCCGGCGGCGGCGGTGCTGGCCGAGCACGGGCTGGTGCTCCAGGACGTGAAGCTCGGCACGCCGACCCTGGAGGACGTCTTCATCCACCTCACGGGACGGACGCTGCGGTGAGCGCGATAGCCGTCCATCGCGTCGAGCAGGCGACGCCGTGGCGCGCATTCCGCGCCGTCCTCTACCGCGACCTCTACGTCACGTGGCGCGAGCTGCCCGCCTTTCTCGCGCAGGTCATCCTGCAGCCGCTCTTCCTGCTCTTCGTCTTCGGCAAGGTGCTCGGCAGCCTCGGCTACACGCAGAACAACTACGCCGACCTGCTCTTCCCGGGGCTGCTGGCGCTGACGGCCGTGATCACGGCGATGCAGACGCTCGCCTTCCCGCTCGTGGCGGAGTTCGGGTGGACGAGGGAGATCGAGGACCGGCTGCTCGCGCCGATGCCGACGAGCTTCGTCGCCGGGGAGAAGGTGCTGTTCGCGCTGCTGCGATCGCTCGCAGCGACTCTGATCATGATCCCGGTCGGGATCCTCATCCTCGGCTCGATCCCGTGGCGCTGGAGCGGCTTCCCGCTCTTCGTCGCCGGCCTCGTGCTCGGGGCGCTCGTCGGAGCGGGCTTCGGCCTCCTGCTCGGGACGCTCGTCCAGCCACAGCGGATCAACCTGCTCTTCTCGCTCGTCTTCACGCCGCTCCTCTTCACGGGTTGCAGCCAGTACCCCTGGCCGTCCCTCGACCAGCTTCGCTGGTTCCAGGTCGTCACCGCGTGCAACCCGATGACCTACGTGAGCGAGCTCCTGCGAGGGGCGCTCGTGCCGACGGTGCCGCACATCCAGCCGTGGATCTGCATCGTCGTGCTCGTCTTCGCCGTCTCCGTCCTGATCACGGTCGGCGTGCGCGGCTTCTACCGCCGCGCGATCGACTGAGCCCGCGGCGTCAGAAGGAAAGCGTCCAGGCCGCGCTGGCCGAGACGTCGAAGGTGTACGTGCCCGGCGGGACGAAGCTGGTGCCGCTCGTCGAGGAGTCGCCGTTGTCGAATTCGATGAAGTTCTCGTCGTTGGGGCCGGAGGAGACCTCGAACTGGTTGATGCCGTCCGAGTCCGGCTGCGCGGTCCAGCTGACCGTGACTCCGTGCGTGAGCGTCACCGGCGCCAGGGTCTCGTCCCCGTTCCCGCTGAAGGTCTGGCCGACCGGGGACGGCGCGACCGTGACCGTGGCGACGATCGTGCGCGGCTTGACCTGCCGGGCGCAGACCTTCGTCCCGTGCACCTTCGTGCAGTGACCGGGCTTGAGGAAGATCGTCCGGAGCGCATAGGCGCTCGCGCCGCCCGCCACGGCGAGCGAGAGGACGACGGCGACCAGGATGGCGATCCGTCTCACCGGCCGATTATCGCAGCAGCGTCAGGTGAGGAAATGTCGTTCGTCGGGTATGCGATCGGCATGCCGTGGACCGTGATGAAGTCGTCGTTCCGAGAGGCGGAGCGTCTGCAGCAGGAGGAGCCCGAGCGCTTCGACGCCATCGTGTCGGAGGGGATCGTGGCGGAGCCGGACCTGGCTGACAAGGACGCGCTGAGCCTCGTGACGCTGTACGTGTACGACCAGCGCGTCAACACCGCGTAGGCGTCCTCTCGGGCGAACAACCGAACGGCGCGTCACGCGGGAGCGCTGCGAAAGTCGAGCGCCCGGTGGGCTAGGCAGTCGGCGAACCTTGATCTAGATAGAAGGTGGGCGCGGGTTGCGCCGGCGAGCTCTCTCCACCGGGCCTCCGTCGGACCTCGCTTCGATCCCTCGGCGCAACCCGCCCCCGGAGATTGACCTGCGGCGTCTGTGGCCGCAGGATCCCGGTATCAGGCGCGCGCTCACAGCTGTCTTGGTGGCCGCGGGATTGGCCGCGGTCTTCGTCACGGCCTCGCGGACACCGCGCCACAGCTTCCCGGTCGGCGCCACCGGGTACGCGCCGATGCCCTCCCCGCAGGGCCATCTGGCCCGGCTGAAGGTCGGGAAGGCCTCGTGCGTGTTCTCGTGGTCGAACGCGGGCGGCATCGCGGTTTGCACCGACCCGGACGCGAAGTCGCTCCCGTCCCACGTCACGGCGACCGCGCAGCGTTTCCTTCGTGCGCGAACCGGCCGGGGGTCCTTGAACTGCCTGCAGCCAATGGCGCAACCCCTGGCGGGAGTGAACAGCTACGTGATCCCCTGCCTCGGCGCAGGGACGAGGAATGCGTCGTTCTCCCTCAAGGCGCTCAAGGGCCGAAAGGGCGGCCCGGACGCAATAGCCGTGAACACGTTTCCGTGATCCTGGGCGACCGCGGCCGGCGCCGTCCGCGCCTCATGCGTCAGGCCGGATCGGCGAGAAGAGCGACGAGGCGTTCGATCTCGCCCTGCGTCCGCTCGACCATCGCTTCGAGGTCCGCGACCAGCTGCGCATCGACAGGGTTGTCTGCGGCACGGAAGGCGTCGAGTGCGGCGGCACACGCCCCGTAGAGGATCCGCAGCATCGAGAGTTCTTTGGGGGTGCCAGTCACGCTGAGCCGTGGCGTGCCCGCCGGGCGTGGCTTCCTAACCCGGGTCCGATCCGAGGGAGTTGCCGGGACTACGCATGGATACGGCTATTCGCTGCGCGGGTCGTGCTCGGTCACGAATGCAGCCGCCTCACCCTGCTTGACCACCACCTGATACGAGCTGTTCCGGGCGACCACGGTCTCGATCTCCGGCAACTCGTGACCCGGCGCGACCACGAACTGCTTGGGGTCGGCACGAACCTGCTCGTACTCGGAGACCGTCATGGAAAGGAGCAGGCTGCAGTCGACGTTGGAGCACTCACAGAAGAACTCGAAGTGCTCGTCGGCCCAGCCCGACTTGGCCGCCTTCTCGATGTTTTCGTTCACGGATCGAAAGAGTGTCTCGTTCCGTGCCAGGCGTTCTTCCCGCGCATCCATGAGCCGAACAGGGTAGCCGCGAGGTGGCGTCAGGGCCGAGGCTGCGGGGCAGGGATTCGAACCCCAACTTCCTGATCCAGAGTCAGGCGTCCTACCATTAGACGACCCCGCAACGGGTCGGCCGCCAGTGTAGCCGGGCGTCGGAACGGCTCACGTCGCCGCCCGCACGGCCTCCGCGAGCACCGAGACGGCGCGCCGCAGCGAAGGCTCCGGCGCCACTGCGTAGCCGATGAGAAGCGCCGGCTCGCGGACGGCGTGCGCGCAGTGCTCGGCCATCCCGGCGACGCCGACGCCGCGCGCCCGTGCCTCCTCCAGCACGCGCGCCTCGTCCGTCCCTTCGGGCAGCACCGCCTCGACATAGAGGCCCGCCGCGAGCCCGCGCACCTCGAGCTCCGGCAGCTGGCGCGCGAGCTCGCGCACGAGCACGTCGCGCCTGCGCCGGTAGCGCAGGCGCATCCGGCGCAGATGCCGGTCGAGCTCGCCGCGGAGGAGGAAGTCCGCGAACGCGAGCTGCTCGAGCCGCGGCGGCGAGATGACCGTGTACAGCACCTGGTCGACGAGCGGGTGCACGAGCTCGCCCGGCGCGACGATCCAGCCGAGCCGCAGCGTCGGCGCGAGCGTCTTGCTCGCGGTACCGCAGTAGACGACGCGTTCCGGCATCAGCCCCTGGAGCGAGCCCACCGGCGGCCGGTCGTAGCGGTACTCCGAGTCGAAGTCGTCCTCGATCACGAGCGCGCCCGTCTCCTGTGCCCAGGCGAGGATCCGCGCGCGCCGGTCGGGCGCGAGTACGACTCCGGTCGGAAACTGGTGCGCCGGCGTGACGAGCGCCGCGTCGGGGGCGGCGGCGACGAGTGCGTCGACGTCGATGCCCTCCGAGTCGACGGGAATCGAGATCGGCTCGAGGCCGCTCCGGGCGACGAGCTGCCTGATCACGGCGTGGTTCGGGTCCTCGACGGCGATCCTCGTCCGCCCGGCGCGGACGAGGACGCCGCCGATCAGGTTGACGGCCTGGGCGAAGCCCGAGCAGACGAAGGTGTGCTCGGTGTCGCCGACGACGCCGCGGACTCGGCCGAGGTACGCGACGAGCGCCTCCCGCAGGCGACCGGCGCCGCGGACGTCGCCGTAGGCGAGGTCGCCGTCCGGCGCGCTGCGGAGGGCGGCCCGGTAGGACTTCAGCCACTCGCCGCGCGGGAAGGCGCCGTAGTCGGGGAGGTCGGGCCGCAGGTTGTGCGGCCACTGCGGGTCGGCCGCGAGCTCGCGCGGGGCCGCGGCGACTCCGACACCGTCCGCGACGACCGGCGGCGTGTTGCGTCGGAGCCGGAGGTATCCCTCGGCGCCGAGCTGCGCGTACGCGGCGACGACGAGGCCCCGGGACACACCGAGCTCCTGCGCCAGCGCGCGGGTGGAGGGGAGAGGCGTCTTGGCCCGGAGCGCGCCGCGCCGGATGGCGTCCCGAAGCGTCCGCTCGAGCTGGAGCGAGAGGGGCTCGGGCACTCCGCGATCGAGCTCGACGAGCATCTCCGGCGCCCGGCTTCTCCTCGTCGAGTGGTCCACTGAATCGTCCCGGAAGTGGACCTTAACACCGGGCCGCGGAGGTTCTAGCGTGGACGCCGTGAACCTGCGCACCGGCACCACCCTCCTTGTCGGTTCGGGCGCCGTCCTGGTCGCCGCCGCCACTGCGGCGGCGGCGATCGGGACGCCGCGCGTCGTCGCCCGCATCCAGACGGGAAGCAGGCCGTGCTCCGAGGTCGGCGGCTTCGGCGCGGTCTGGGTCGGCAACAACGGGAGCGGGACGCTCGCGCGGATCGACCCGAAGACGAACAAGGTCACGGGAAAGCTCGGCGTCGGCGCGGGCCCGTGCGGCGTCGCGATCGGCGCCGGCAGCGTCTGGGTCGACGGCTACACGTCAGCCTCGGTCATGCGCGTCGACCCGAAGCGGTTGAAGGTCGTGCAGCGGATCAGCCTGCCCGACCAGATCTGGGACATCACCTTCGGCGCCGGCTCCGTCTGGGCGACCGAGTCGAACCTGGGCTACGTCGTCCGGATCAGCGCGAGGACGAACCGCATCCAGCGCCGCTGGCGGCTGCCCGGGGGCACGTATCCGAGGAACCTGCGGTACGGCGGCGGCGCCGTCTGGGTGGGCCAGCAGTACGGGAATCGCGTCTTCCGGATCGACGCGCGCACGAACCGCCTGAGCTCCGTACAGGTCGGGAGCGGCCCGCACTCGACGGCCGTGTCGCGGACGGCCGTCTGGGTCTCGAACTCGGACGACGGCACCGTCTCGCGGATCGATCCCGCCACGCGCAAGGTCGTCGCCACCATCCACGTGGGCGATCAGCCCGAGAACGCTGCGATCGCCGCGGACGGGACCGTCTTCGTCCCCAGCGTCAGCGGCGGCACCGTCTCACGCATCGACCCCGCCACGAATCAGGTCGTCGACACGATCGCCGTCGGCAAGCAGCCGTTCCCGTCCGCGTTCGCGTTCGGCGACGTGTGGGTCCCGTGCTACGGCAGCCGGGATGTGTACCGCATCCACGTCGGCTGAGCTACGACCAGGTCAGATCGCCGTCCGGGCTGACGGTCGAGCCGCGCTTCCAGGCGACGTCCCAGATGTTGCCCTCCGGGTCGCGGAGGCTGAAGCCGCGGAAGCCGTGCGGCGAGTCGAACGGCTCCTCGAGCAGCTCGGCGCCCTCGACCGTCTGCAGCTGCTCGTAGACGTGGTCGACCTCCTCCGGCGTCGCGAGATTCAGCCCGAGCGTGAAGCCGCGGAAGCCGTCGGCCCGCGGGCCGAAGGTCGACTCGTAGCTCTGCGCGCCGTAGAGCGCTACCACGATCCCGTTCGTCCCCTGGAAGAGGCGGTGCGCGGGCTCGCTCTCGGCGTCCTCGGCCCAGCCGAGCGCGCGGAGGAAGTCAGCCATCCGCTCGACGTCGGCGCACGCGAGCGTGAGGAAGTTCAGCTGCGGTCCCGCCAGTGCTAGACCTCGAGGTGGTAGATCGGCACGAGCCGCTGCTCGGTCTCGGTGTCGATGTGCGCGACGACTTCGACGTACGGCTCCAGGCCGCTGCCGCGCACCTTCGCCTTCAGGAGGCCGTCCACCTGGAAGATCCCGGAGCTGTTGTTCATCCGGATCTCGATCTTGATCGGCCGTTCCTCGCCGTCGGCGATCGTGACGTCCTCGATCGCCGCGGCCGACAGCGAGTGCATCGAGATGCTGCCCTTCTCGAACGGGATCCTCGAGCGGCCCTTCGCCATGTCGAGCGCGTCCGCCACGCGGACGATTCCGGCGTCCACCGTCAGCGGCTCGCCGTCGGCGCGATGGCTGATGATCGCCTGCAGCGCCTCCGACACGATCACCGTCCGGTCCGGCTCGTCGTAGAGCCCGTCGAGCAGCTCCCGGATCTTGGGCTCGGCGAGAAAGAGGGAGAAGTCCTCGTGCCCGTGCCGGTGGATCGACATGCCGACGCAGTGGAAGAGCGCGGCGAGGATCACGACCACCTCGGCGTCGTCCCGGTCGAGCCCGAAGTCTCGGACGAGGCCGGGCTCGACCCCGTGCTTCGTCAGCTGGCGGAGGAGCTTGAGCGCGATGTTCGTGACGATCTGGATGTGCACCCAGGAGTGGTCGTTGATCTCCATCCGGGCCACTGCGTTGACGTTCGAGACGTGCCACCAGCCCTTGAGCTGGTCGTCCGCGTTGACGCGCTCGATCAGCGTCCGCAGCTTGCGGTTGCCGCGGACGGGGACGTTGATCCGCATCCGCGCGACCGCCTCGGCGGGGCTGAGCCGGGTCTCGTGCTCGGCCTCCGCGTCGACCGGCTGCTCGATCCGCTCGACGGTCTCGTCGTCCAGGCGCTCGGTCACGCCCGCAGCTTACGCCCGTTCAGGCGGCGGCCCAGTCGCCGTAGAGGCTCGTGTAGAGCCCGGCCCGGGCGAGCAGCTCTTCGTGCGAGCCCTGCTCGATCACGCGCCCGTGCTCGAGCACGACGATCAGGTCGGCGTCGCGGATCGTGGACAGCCGGTGCGCGATCACGAACGAGGTGCGGTCGGCGAGCAGCGTCCGGAGCGCGCCCTCGATCGTCCGCTCCGTCCCGATGTCCACCGACGACGTCGCCTCGTCGAGGATCAGGATCCGCGGGTCGGCGAGCAGCGCGCGCGCGAACGCGACGAGCTGCCGCTGGCCGAGCGAGAGCCGCGAGCCGCGCTCGCCGAGCTGCGTCTCGTAGCCGTCCTCGAGCCTGAGGATGAAGTCGTGCGCGCCGACGGTCTGCGCAGCGCGGACGATGTCCTCGGGCCTCGCGCCCGGCTTGCCGAACGCGATGTTCTCGGCCACCGTGCCGGCGAAGAGGAATCCCTCCTGCGGGACGATCCCGAGCTGGTGGCGCAGCGACTCCTGCGTCACATCGTTGAGGTCGACGCCGTCGATCGTGATCCGCCCGCTCGTCGGCTCGTAGAAGCGCGCGAGCAGCTTCGCGATCGTCGATTTCCCGGCGCCGGTATGGCCGACGAGCGCGACCGTCGTCCCGGCCGGCACCTCGAGGTCGATCCCGTGCAGCACCTCCTCGCCGAGCCGGCCGCCTCGCAGGCCGTAGGCGAAGTGGACGTCCTCGAAGCTGACGTCGCCGCGGATGTGCGCGAGCGGCTTCGCGCCGGGCCGGTCGACGACCTCGGGAGCCTCGTCGAGCACGACGATGATCTTGTCCAGCGCGGCGGCGGCCGAGAGGAACGTGTTGTAGAGCTGCGAGAGCTGCTGCACCGGGTCGAAGAAGTTGTTCACGTAGAGCATGAAGGCGAACAGCGTCCCGAGCGTGATCGCGTGCTTGAAGTAGAGGTGGCCGCCGTAGCCGAGGACGATGGCGAGGGCGAGCGTCGCGAGGAGGCTGACGAACGGGAAGTAGACGCCGTTCAGCACGACCGTCCGCATGTTCGCGTCGCGGTAGTCCCGCGCGACCGTCTGGAAGTTCTCCGTCGCACGCTGCTCGCGCACGAACGCCTGCACCATCCGCATTCCGGCGATGTCCTCCGCGAGCGTCGCCGTCACGAGCCCGAGCCGCTCGCGCACCGACGAGTACGCGCTGGCCGAGCGTGAGCGGAAGAGCGCGGTCGCGATCACCATGAACGGGATCACCGTGAGCGTGATCAGGGCGAGCTCCGGGTCCAGGATCAGCAGGAGGACGGCCGTGCCTCCGAGCATCAGCGTGCTCTGCGCGAGGGTCGTGACGCCGTCGGTGACGAGCTGGTCGATCGCCTCGACGTCGTTCGTCATCCGGCTGATCAGGACGCCGGCCCGGTTCCGCTCGTAGAAGCCGAGCGACAGGTGCTGCAGGTGGCCGAAGAGCTTCGTGCGCAGGTCGGCCAGGATCCGTTCGCCGACCCAGCCGGTCATGTACGTCTCGACGTAGGTCATGCCCCAGTTCGCGAGCCCGGCCGCGACGAAGATGACCACGATGAGGACGAGCTTCGCGCCCGTCGTGTCGTTGACGGCGTCGTCGAGGGCGTGCTTCGCGAGGAGCGGCGGCGCGAGCGCCGTCGCCGTGGCGGTGAGCAGCGAGACGACCGAGAGCGCGGTGCGGGTCCGATAGCGCCGTGTCAGCCCCCACAGCACGGCGAGCCGCCGGCGCGTCGTGCTCCACGACCAGTCCTCGACCTGCGCGCCGCGGTCGCGCATCAGGTGGCCGCCGGGCTGATGGACCCTCATGCCACTTCCTCCACCTCGCCGCGGGCCTCGACGGCGTCGGCGAACTGCCGCTCCAGCAGCCCGTGCTCGTGGATCTCGCGGTAGACGGGGCTGGTCTCGAGCAGCTCCTCGTGGGTACCGCGGGCGACGATCCGCCCGGCGTCGAGGACGACGACCTCGTCCGCGAGGGCGATCGTGGAGAGCCGGTGCGCGATGATCAGCGTCGTCCGTCCCGCCATCACCTCGCGCAGCCCGGCGCGGATCCTGGCCTCCGTCGTCGCGTCGACCGAGGCGGTGGCGTCGTCGAGGATCAGGATGCGGGGGTCGACGGCGAGGGCTCGGGCGATCGCGATCCGCTGCCGCTGCCCGCCCGAGAGCGTGATCCCGCGCTCCCCGATCACGGTGTCGTAGCCCTGCGGCAGCCGCTCGACGAACTCGTGCGCCTGCGCGAGCCGCGCCACGCGCTCGACCTCCTCGTCGGTCAGCTCCGGCAGGCCGAAGGCGATGTTGTCGCGCACGGTCGTCGAGAAGAGGAATGGATCCTGGGTGATGACCCCGATCGCGCGGCGGAGCGACGCGAGCTTGACCCCGCGCACGTCGGCGCCGTCGACGAGCACGCGCCCCGAGCCGACGTCGTAGAAGCGCGGGACCAGGGAGGAGAGCGTCGTCTTGCCGGAGCCGGTATGGCCGATCAGCGCGACGGTCGTCCCCGCGTCGAGCGCCAGGTCGAGGTGCTCCAGCACGGGCCGGCCGGGCAGGTAGGAGAAGGAGACGTCCTCGAAGCGGATCTGGCCGCCGCCGGGCGGCAGGT
Source organism: Gaiellaceae bacterium (assembly GCA_035764085.1). GTDB lineage: Bacteria > Actinomycetota > Thermoleophilia > Gaiellales > Gaiellaceae > Palsa-739. The sequence continues at coordinate 1,245 of DASTZY010000114.1, read as the reverse complement.
CGGGCGCCTCCGGCCGGTCGGCCACGTCCTCCGGCTCGTCGAGGATCTGGAAGATCCGCTCGCCGGAAGCGGTCGCGCGCTGCGCCTGGCCGACCCACATGCCGAGGGAGCGAAGCGGCGTGACGAGCAGGGCAAGGTAGAGGTTGAACGCGACGAACGAGCCGACGGAGAGCGACCCGTGCGCGACCATCCGCGCGCCGAGCAGCAGCACAGCCGCCTGCGCGAGCAGCGGTAGGAAGGACAGGAGCGGCACGTAGGTGGCCCGCTGCCGGTTCGCCCGCAGCGTCTGCCCGAACAGCGCCTCGTTGCGGAGGTGGAACTTGGCCTCCTCGGCGGGCTCCTGCGCGAACGCCTTGACGACGTGGACGCCGACGATGTTCTCCTCCACCACGGTCGCGACGTCGGCGAGCTTCTGCTGGACGTCGCGCAGCGTCGGGTGCGCGACGTGGCTGTAGCGGTAGGCGAGCGCGACGAGGAACGGCGTGACGGCGAGCACGACGAACGCGAGCCGCCACTCGAAGAAGAAGAGGACGACGGTCACGGAGACGACGGTGAGCGCGTTCTGGAAGAAGAAGATCAGCCCGTAGCCGAGGAAGAACCGCACGCCCTGCAGGTCGACGGTCGCGCGCGACATCAGCTGTCCGGTCTGGTTGCGATCGTAGAAGCCGAACGAGAGACGCACGAAGTGCGAGTAGAGGGCCTGCCGCATGTCCATCTCGACGTCGAGCGCCTGCTTGCCGGAGATCAGGCGGCGGCCCGACATGAGGACGGCTGAGACCAGGCCGAGCGCCGCGATCGCCCCGACGTAGAGCCAGAGCCGGCGCGTGTCGTGGTTGAGGAGCGCCTCGTCGATGACGTTCTTCCCCGTGACCCAGATCAGCGCGATCTGCGCCGCCTGCGAGCCGACCGCCAGCACGATCGAGATCCCGAGCCCGCGCTTGTAGGGCCGCAGGAAGGCGAGGAGCCGGGCGAACGTCCGGCGATACGGGACCGCGCTCACGGCTTCTGAATGTAGCGACGGCCTCCGATCCTCTAGAGGGCCGCGAGCTCCGCACGCACGATCGCAGCCGCGCGCTGGAGCCGTTCGCGGTTCGCGGGGGCGTTGAGCCAGCCGCTCGCGCCGGAGGGATGCGGAAGCGGGATCACCGGCGTCCCGTCCAGCTCGTAGCGCTCGCCGACGCACGGTGTGAGGGACGGGAGGCCGAGCAGGCGCCGCAGCGCGAGGCCGCCGACCGTGACGATGAG
>DASTZY010000113.1:0-9921 GCA_035764085.1 Gaiellaceae bacterium | reverse complement strand
GCCGTGGCGACGTAGAGCATCGCGACGAAGATCCCGTAGTAGAGGAGGGCGCTCCCGAGATCGTTGGTGACGAAGAGCGCGAGCATCGCGATCCCCCAGATCACGAGCAGCGGCCCCCAGTCCTTCAGCTGTCCCTTGGCGAGCACCTCGCGCCGCTCGCGCAGGTACGCCGCCAGGAAGACGATGAGCGCGATCTTGCCGAGCTCGCTCGGCTGGAACTGGAGCGACCCGAAGTGGATCCAGAGCCGCGAACCGTTGATCGTCTCCCCGAGCCCGGGCGCCCACGGCAGGAGGAGCAGGAAGATCGCCGTGACGCCGAAGACGTACTTGTAGCGCTCGAGCACGCGGTAGTCCCGGTGCAGCCAGAAGAGCGTCGCGCCGAACGCGGCGACGCCGATCACGATCCAGAGCCCCTGCCGGAAGGCGTTGCTGGGGCCGAGCCGGTAGATCTCCGTCACGCCGATCGCCGTCAGGAGCGCCGCCATCGGCAGCAGGTACGGATCGGCCAGCGGCACGGTCAGCCGCGCGACGACGTGGGCGACGAGGTAGAGGCCGAAGAAGAAGACGGCGTAGCCGAGCGAGCCGCCGGAGATCTGGGACTCGAGCGCGATGTAGACGCTGGCGAACCCGATCGCGGTCAGGACGCCGACCACGAGGAGCGCTGCGAGCTCACGGTTGCGAAGGGTCAGCGGAGGAGCCCCCAGATCAGCAGCGCCGCAGCCACCAGCACGACGAGGAGCCCGATCAGGACGATCCGGACGCGGCGGGCGTCGGCGGCGGGCTCGGTCTTCGCCTGGATCTCGCCGGGCGGGACGATCATCGTGTCGCCGCCCGGATCGGCCTCCAGCTCCGCCTCCGTGTACTCACGCGTCTGCTCGTCCGGCTCCTCCTCGTGCCCGTCGATCGCGGGCATGGCGACGGTGTCCTCGGTGCTCGGCGCGGCCTCGGTCGAGACCCGGAAGGCGACGGCGGTGATGTTGTCGTCCCCGCCGACGCGGTTCGCGGCCGCGACGAGCGCCTTCACGGCCTTCTCGAGGTCGTCGCGGTGCTCGTGGACGAGCTCGAGGATGTCCTCGTCCTCGACCATGTCCGTGAGCCCGTCCGAGCAGATCAGGAACACGTCGTCGTCCTCCGCCTCGATCGTGAAGGCATCGATGTCGACGTCCGGATCCGTCCCCACCGCGCGTGTGATCACGCTGCGCTGCGGGTGCACCTGCGCCTCCTCCTCGGAGAGCTTGCCGCTCTTGAGCAGCTCGTTGACGAGGGAGTGGTCCTCGGTCAGCTGCTCCATCCGCTCGCCGCGGACGAGGTAGGCGCGCGAGTCGCCGACGTGGCCGATCGCGACGGTCATCTCCTCGACGAGCGCGACCGTGATCGTGGTGCCCATGCCGGAAGCGGAGGGGTCGGTGGAGGCGCGGTCGTAGATGCGGCGGTTCGCCTCCTGGATCAGGGCGTCGAGCCGCTCGAGTCCGCTGAGCCCGTCGGAGTCGCCGGCCTCGAGCGCGGTGGCGGCGAGCTTCGACGCGACCTCCCCGGCCTGCGCCCCGCCCATCCCGTCGGCGACGGCGAAGAGCGGCGGCGCGATGACGTAGTTGTCCTCGTTGCGAAGCCGCCTGCGCCCCGTGTCGCTCGCCACCGCGTACGCGCTTACCGGCACCTCAATCCTCCTGCACCCTCAGGTCGGTCTCGCCGACGCGGAGGATGTCTCCTGCATCGAGCCGCTGCGCGCCCGCGACACGGGCGCCGTTGACGAACGTGCCGTTCGTCGAGTCGAGATCCTGCACCCAGACGCCGTCGCCGCGCGACTCGATCCGTGCGTGCCGCGCCGAGGCGAAGTCGTCGCCGGAGAGGACGAGGTCGTTCTGGCCGCCGCGGCCGACCGTGACCGGCGCCGAGTTGAGGAGGAACTCGTCGCCCTCCTCGAGGCTCGGACTGCGCTCGACGACCAGCCGCACCGACCGTCGCGCCGGCCCGCTGCGGCGCAGGCCGGCGGCCGCGGCGGCGGAGGGCGTGAGGATCATGCTGTCCTGGCTCGCGGCCCGCCGCTCCCGTCCCACCGAGCGGATGACGCGCACGACGAACAGGTAGAGCAGGACGAGGAAGGCGATCTTGAGCACGAGGAGGACCTCCGCGACGCCCGTCGAGGCAACCATGCTCACGGTGCTCCTATTCCCGCTCGGTCGAGAAGGTGACCGTCGTCTCGCCGATCGTGAAGCGCGAGCCGTCGTCGAGCCGCGCGCGCTTCACGCGCCGCCCGTCCACCTCGGTGCCGTTGGTCGAGCCGAGATCGACGAGCCAGTACACGGCGCCCTCCTGCACGATCTCGGCGTGGCGGCGTGAGACGTTCGGGTCCTCGATCTGGACGTCCGCGTCACGCGAGCGTCCGAGGACGGAGCGCTTCTGCTCGAGCTTGCGCCGCCCGCCGTCCCAGCTCAGCACCGCGACCTCACGCTCGACGCCGAGCTCGGCGAGCGAGGCGGCCTCGGTCGGCTGCGTCCTCGGCTTGTAGATCATCGTCGCGCCGGGAGCCGCCTTCTCGGGCGCCTCCTCCTCTCCCTCGGGCCGCCCGTACTGCGCCATGCGTGTGGCAATCCCGAACTCGCCGACGCCGAGATCGTCGTCGGTCTCGAAGGCGATCCGCGGCGGCGTCAGCAGCGCGTAGTTCTCGCGCGCCGCGTGCTCGGAGAGGTACTCCTCGAGCTCCGAGACGAGGGAATTCTCGTAGCCCTCGAACTGCTCGCGGTCGCCGGGCGAGAGGTAGATCGTGTACTCGTTCGGGACGTAGACGCGGGTCACCGAGGTCGAGCGGTGGTCGTCCATCTCCTTGGCGAGCTTGCGGGCGAGCTCGACCGGCTGGACGTTGGTGCGGAAGGCGCGGCCGAAGACGCCCTCGAAGATCCTCTCCAGCCTCTGCTCGATTCCCCGCAGCACCATCAGGTCGTGGCGGAGGGTACCCCCAGAGCAGGAGCGCGAAGCGCTGTGAACGCCGCGATCGCCCAGGACGAGAGGAGAAGCGGGACGGCGGCTGCACTCGGGACGGCGGCCACGGTGAGGACGATCATCGCCGCTCCCAAGCCGGCCGCCGCCCACCGCCCGCGGGCGCGGGCCTGCGGGAGGGCGACCGCGACGAGCGCGAAGGCGCACGCCTCGACCAGCAGCGCGGGCTGTGCGCCCGCGGCGCGGGCCAGCGACCCGGCGACGTCGAACGGATCCCGGGCGCCGGCGACGCCGAGCCCGAGCGGGGTCGCGCCCCCGACGAGCGGCAGGGAGGCGTGGCGGATCCCGGCGGCGAGCGCGGCGGTCAGCACTCCGAGCACGGCGGTGAGCGCGCGCAGCGGCGCGGACCGGACACGTGCCGTCGCGAGGGGGAGCAGGCCGAGCGCGGCGACGGGCGCGAGCAGCGGCCCGAGCACGAAGAGGAGCGAGGCGCGCGGCTCCCGCCAGGTCACGAGCAGCCAGGCGGCGGCGAGTCCGGCGTAGAGCAGCGCGAGCCCGAGCGAGATGTTGCCGAGCGGGAAGAACGGCACTGCCAGGGCGATCGCGATGCCTGCGCGCTCCCGGAAGAGCGTCGCCGCGGCGGCGACCAGGGCGAGCCCGAACGGCCAGCCGTGAGGGTAGAAGGGCAGGGCCGCGGCGGTCCACCCTGCGAGGAGCGCGGCGAGGAGCGCCGTCACCAGGTGCCCCGAGTCGACGCGCGAAGGGAGCTTCAGCGCGGGCCGGTGCGGGATCGAGGCGGACGAGGACGCGCCGCGCAGGGCGCCTGCGAGCGCACGGGCCGAGGGCCGCCGCGCGGGATTCGTCGCCAGCGAGGCGTCGACGAGGCGCAGCAGCGGCTTCGGGAGATCCGGCCGGAGCTCGCCGAGAGGTCGCGCGCCCGCCTCGATCGCGCGCGCCGTCTCGAGCATCGAGCCGCGCCAGAAAGGATGGCGCCCGGCCAGCGCCTCCCAGAGCATCACGCCGACCGCCCAGACGTCGGCGGCGGGCGTCGCCTCGTTCCCGGCGAGCCGCTCCGGCGAGATGTAGGCGAGCGTCCCGGGGACGTCGCCCGCCTCGGTCAGCGTCTCGGCCTCGGCCATCTGCGCGAGCCCGAAGTCGAGCACCCGGGCCGTGACCTTCTCACCGTCCTCGAGGAGGACGTTCGACGGCTTGACGTCGCGGTGCAGGATTCCGGCCGCGTGCGCGTGCGCAAGGCCGTCGCACACCTGCGCGCATGCCTCGATCGCCGCGTCGTCGGAGAGCCGGCCGGCGCGCATGGCCTCGCGGTAGGTCTGTCCGGCGACGAACTCGTAGGCGATGTAGACATGGCGCGAGTCGCGCCCGAAGCCGTACGCGCGCAGACAGGCGGGATGCCGGAGGTGGGCCGCGGCCGCCGCCTCCCGCTCGGCGCGCGCCGCTGCCTTGCCCTCCCGGGCGATGATCTTGAGCGCGACGTCGAGCCCCGTCCGCTCGTCGCGGGCGAGCCAGACCGAGCCCGAGCCGCCGCTGCCAAGGGGTCGCAGCGGCCGGTAGCGGTGCAGAACGAGTTCGGAGCTGAGCGCCGGGGCGGCCTGTGCCATGCCTAGCGGAGATTGGCGACCGCGCCGGACTGTCCTCCCCGGCGGGTTAGGCTTGCCTCCCGAGTGAGCAGCTACGACGACGAAACGCCACTCGAGTTCTTCGAAGAGCCCGAGACGCTCGAGTCACCCGGCAGGCAGCGCCGGCGCATCAGGCCGTCCCGCCCCGGCGGCAGCCCGCGGCGGCCCGGCCCGCCGCCCCCGGGCGCGGTGGCCCTCGCGCGGCTGGCGGGCTTCGTTGCGCTGGCGATCGCCGTCGTCGTCGGTCTCGTCTTCTGGGTCGGCTCATGCCAGGGGAAGAGCAAGCACGACGAGTACGCGTCGTACATGAACAACCTACGGCCGCTCGCGCAGGGCTCCGCCCGGACGGGCACCGACCTCACGAACGCGCTCGGCTCCCAGAAGCTGACCCTCGTCGCGCTCCGGTCGAAGCTGCAGCAGTGGTCGGTGCAGCAGCAGGAGTACTACGACGACGCGCTGCGCCTCCGGCCGCCCGGCCCGCTCCAGTCGGCCCACCAACAGGCGCTTGCCACGTTCCAGCTGCGCGCGATCGGCCTGGCGAGCCTCGCCAACGCCGTCGCCGGGGCGGGCGCGAAGTCCGACACCGACGTCGCGAACTCCCTCGCCGCCCAGGCGCAGACCTTGACCGCGAGCGACATCGTCTGGGCCAATCTCTTCAGGCTTCCCGCGACTCAGACGTTGACGAGGCTCGGCGTGCGGGGCGTGATCCCGCCGCCGTCGCAGCTCGTCGCGAATCCCGAGGTGATCACCGCCAACTCCTTCGCGACCGTCTACCAGCGCCTGAAAGCCGCGAACACCGGCGGCAAGCCGCCGAGCGGTCTGCACGGGAGTGAGCTCAACGGCACCACGGCGGTCTCGGGGGGAGAGACCAAGACCCTCACGACCTCGAGCCCGACGACCGTGAAGGTTGCGGCGGACCTCGTCTTCAACGTGACCTTCACCAACTCCGGCAACTTCCAGGAGGTGAAGGTCCCGGTGAACCTCACGGTGGCGGTGTTCGGCAAGACGGTCGTGAACAAGTCGCAGACCGTGGACTCGATCGACGCGCACCAGCAGCACACGGTCTCCTTCGGCAACCTCGACCTGCCCACCTCGGCGTTCGGCGCGAATGCGACCGTCCACGTCTCGGTCGGCAAGGTCCCGGGAGAGGTGCATCTCGATAACAACAGCGCGTCGTATCCCGTGTTCTTCAGCCTCGGCTAGGGCGGGTAGCGGTTGAGCTCGTCGACGGCCGGCTGGATCGCGATCGCGGCGGGCGCCGTCGCCTTGCTGTCGCTCGCGATCGCCCTTGGGCTGCACCTCCGGCTGCGCCGCGTCCGCGCCGCCCAGGTCTCGCTGCTCGGGAGCGGCAGCGGCGACCTCGTGGACTTCGCGGTCTCCCTGCAGGGTCGGATCGACGCCGTGCACCGCACGATCGACGATGTCACGGCGGCGCTGGGGCGCCTCGAGCGTCGCGTCGACTCGACCGTCTCTCGGCTCGCGGTCGTCCGCTACGACGCCTACGAGAACACCGGCGGCCACCAGTCCGCGTCGGTGGCGCTGCTCGACGCCTCGCGCAGCGGCGTCGTGCTGAGCGCCATCCAGGGACGGGACTACGCGCGGATCTACGTCAAGGAGCTCGACGACGGGCGCGCCGCGGTTTCGCTCTCTCCGGAGGAGCAGGAGGCCGTCGAGCGCGCCATGAAGTCGCAGTAGTAGCGACGCATCGCGCTGCTACTTTTCCGCCAGGTTGCAGCACGTTCTTGTTTTGAACGCGAGTTACGAGCCGCTCAACGTATGCACGGTGCGGCGTGCTCACGTGCTCGTGTACAAGGGCAAGGCGGAGATCGTGGAGCGGCTCGACAAGCCGCTGCGCTCCTCGACCGGCAGCTTCATCTGGCCCCACGTGATCCGGCTGGTCCACTACGTGCGCGTGCCGCGTGCGATCCAGCGCAAGATCTCCCGCCGGGCGCTGTTCGCGCGCGACGGCTGGCGCTGCGCCTACTGCGGCACAACGAACGGCCGCCTCACGCTCGACCACATCGTGCCGCGGTCGAAGGGCGGCGAGTCGATCTGGGAGAACGTGGTCACGGCCTGCGCGCCGTGCAACCTCCGCAAGGGCGACCGGACGATCGAACAGGCGGGAATGGTGCTCCACACGTCGCCGCGTGCGCCGACGCCGACGCTGTTCATCAAGCTCGCCGCGCCCCGGATCCCCTCCGGCTGGACGCCTTATCTACCGGCAACGGCGTAGCCGCTCAAACCGGAACCCAGGCCAAGGGCCGGAGGCTAAGACAGCCGCGGAGCGGCGACTTGGCCGCAGGCCGGACTGCGCTCGCGCCGGCCTCCGCCGCGCGCGAGCGCACGGGAGAGCGATCCCATCCAGGGATCCACAAACAGGACAGCACGCAGCGGGCCGGAAACCGCGCTTTCCGGCCGGCGGAGTTCCGTCTCCCAGCGAGCGAAGCGGAGCTTCGTGAGCTAGAGCTCGCCGGTCCCGTGCCGGGACGCGATGCACTCGAGCGCCCAGCCGTTCGCGGCGAGGACGATCCGCTCCGCGAGAATGTCCGGCGCGCCGCCGGCGTGCTCCTGCGGCACCTCGACGACGACCTGGTGGACCGACGCCTCCACGGCGTCGGCGAACTCGTGACGCTCCTCCGAAACGATTGCGAACGACGGCAGGAAGTCGCCCAGGGAGGCGGCCAGCTCGTCGATCTCGGCCGGCGTGGCGTGCCGGCCCGCGAAGACGCCGAAGTTGACGCGCACCTCGATGCCGGGCTCGTCGTGGTCGCGGACGAAGATGGAGATGGCGGGCTCGTCGAGCAGCGGGCTCATGCCCGTCTCGGTATCCCGCTCGCGCGAACTCCTAACGCTCCCGCGGCTCCCACCCGAACCTGAACTTCGTGAACACGAGGCCGGCGATCCCCCAGGCGCCGAGGACGGCGAGATCCTGGGGCCGCGTCCAGACGCCGTGACCACGCAGGTAGACGGCGTTGACGAGGTCGATGAAGTACTTGAGCGGGAGGACGTCGGCGATCGCGCGGAGGAAAGCCGGCAGCCTGTGCGTCGGCCCGAACGAGCCGCTGAGGAACGCCATCGGGAGGAGGATGAAGTTGACCACCGCGGAGGAGCCCTCGGCCGAGCGGATCACCGACGCGGTCGCGGTGCCGAGCGCGGCGAACACGGCGGCGCCGATCACGACCGCGGCTGCGAACGAGCCGATGTCCGAGGGGAACGGCGTCCCGTGGAGCGCGCGACCAAGGAGTAAGAGGGCGACCGTCTGCAGCGCGAACACGATCAGCGTCGAGGCCAGGAGGGCCACGACGTACGTCACGGGCGGGAGCGGCGTCGAGCGCAGTCGCTTGAGGATCCCGCTCTCACGCCTGAGCACCAGCTGGATCGCGAGCCCGGCGAAGGCGGTGTTCGCACATCCGTAGCCCACGAGTCCGGCGAGCAGGCCCTGCGGCGCCGGCACGCCGTAGATCTTCCCCGAATAGACCGAGCCCAGCAGGACGTAGAGCAGCAGCGGGAAGAGAAAGATGAAGAACGCCGCCTCCCGGCTGCGCCAGAAGACGAGCTGCTCCGAGTGCAGCTGGTGGACGAAGAGCCGCCTCGCCGGGCGGCGCACACCGATGCGGACCGCCTCCGCGCTCACGCCTCGACCTCGGCTTCCTCTTCGGCGGTGAGCGCGAGATAGACCTCCTCGAGCGACGGCCGTCGCACCTGCAGGCCCTCGAGCTCCTCGCCGCGGGCGACGGCGGCGGACGTGAGCTCGGCCAGGACGCGCGTCGGCTCGTCCGTCCGCACGAGCACTTCCTCGCCGTCGCGCCGGTAGCGAATCTCCGTCTGAAGGTTGGTGCTCGTGAGCTCGCGCGGCGTCCCGACGCGCACGATCAGGCCTTCGCGCATCACCGCGACCCGGTCGGCGAGCTGCTCGGCCTCGTCGAGGTAGTGCGTCGTGAGCAGGACGGTCTTGCCGAGCGAGCGCAGGGAGCGGATCATCTCCCACGCCGCGCGCCGAGCCTGCGGGTCGAAGCCGGTCGTCGGCTCGTCGAGGAAGACGAGGTCGGGATCGCCGACGAGTGCGATGCCGAGGTCGAGCCGCCGCTTCTGGCCGCCCGACAGCGACTTGACCCGCGCGCCCGCCTTCTCCTGGAGCCCGACGAGCGCGACCACCTCGTCGACGTCGCGCGGCGCCCGGTAGTAGCCGGCGAAGATCGCATGCGTCTCGCGCACGGTGAGGTTCGGCCAGAGCTCCGACTGCTGCAGGACGACGCCGATCCGCTCCCGGAAGTCCTGCTTCGGCCGCTGCGGGTCGCTCCCGAGCACGAGAACCTCGCCGGCGTCGCGCTCGCGGTAGCCCTCGAGGATCTCGACGGTCGTCGTCTTCCCGGCGCCGTTCGGCCCGAGCAGCCCGAAGACCTCCCCCTCCTCGATGGAGAAGTCGACCCCGCGGACCGCTTCGAGGCTCCCGTAGGCCTTGCGCAGGCCGCTGACCTCGATCGCAGGCATCCGTGACGAAGGGTAGACGGGGTGCTCGCTCGCGGAGGCCTATACTCGCCCGCTTACGGACCACGAAAGAACAGGGGGAAGAAGTGACGAGACTTTGGTTCCCTGCACTCTTGGCCGCGATCGCTGTGGTGCTGCTGACTGCGACGCCGGCGCTGGCCGACAAGACGGGCATCTCGGGGAAGCCCACCTCTCAACCGCAGCCGATCGACGCACAGTCGTTCAGTCCGACGACGACGACGATCGGCGGCGGAGCCAACGTGCTTCCGACCACGCGCACGGTCGCTCACTGGTGGGGCAGCGCGACGAATCCGCAGGACGGCATCACCTACGGCTATGGCATGGTCGGGGCCGACCCGTACACCTGCTCCGGCAGCGACTGCTCGGTCACGATCCAGGCGGATATCACGCCGCTGATCGTCAACTTCGACGGCATGACCTACGACGGCACGGCGGTCGTCGGTCCAACGCTCGACTCCCCGGTGTTCGCCGGAAACGATTACGGCACCACCCCGGCTGCGACGGCGGCGGGCGACTGGCCGGACTACCCCCAGCTCACGGACGGGCCCGGAGGGGTTCTGTCGCAGGGCGACACTGGCGTATCGCTTCAGCTCCAGGACGCCACGATGCGGGCTCAGTTCAACCAGGTGGGCGCCGGCAACCCCTACCACCTGATCCTGCAGCCGAACGTCCTCCCGGCGGTGACGCTCAACGTGCCGCACAATCAGGGCATCCTGAGGGTGAGCCCGCAGGGTGTGGTCTTCCCGACCATCAACATCAACTGGTGGGCCGCGCAGATCAAGAACCTGGAGGGCACGGCCGACCCGACGCACCTGCCGATCTACCTGAGCAACGGCGT
>DASTZY010000112.1:0-1481 GCA_035764085.1 Gaiellaceae bacterium | reverse complement strand
CAGTCTGTTACGAAACTTGGGGTTTGATTCAGCGGACCGACACATAGCTCAATGCCAGGAACTGATAGTGAGCTGCAAAAGCAGCTCAGGCGGACTCGAAGTGAGCAATCAGTCGCGCCCCGCCGACCACGTTAATCATCCGTTTCAAGTTATAGGCCGCCACGGCTAAGCTGATCTCGGTTTGTGCGCCTCGGAGTCCGCGCAACAGGAACCGTGGGTGCCCGAAGATACCGTACTTAAGCAAGGCGAACGGGTATTCCACTGTGCTTCGTCGCAGCCGCATGGCTTCGACGGTGGCGTTTTGCTGACTGCGCTGCAGCGCCTCCTCATGGAGGAAGCGGTAGACGGTGCGGCGCCTGGTGATCGTACATTGCGACTTGAGGGGACATTGTCCGCACACTTGGCGGGAGGCTTGATAGATCACGCGTTTGCGATCGCGTTGGAAACCGCGACGCTTCAAGCTCTGCCCCGCCGGACAGCGGAAGAGATCTGTGTCCTTGTCATAGACAAACTGGCTTCGATCAAACAGGTTGCCGTCGCCCTGGCGGTTGGACGTGCGATTCGTCGGAACGTGCGGCACCACCCCGATGGCATCACATTGCTCCAGTTGTTCCCCGCTCGAGTAGCCCGTATCCGCCACCACATGCAGGCAGCCGGGCTCTCCCACCGCTTCCTTTGCAGCTTCTACCATGGGCACCAGGCTGCGGTGATCCGTGGTGTCCGTGTTCACCGTCTGCGCCACAATCAGCGCATGCTCGGAGTCGGCGGCAATCTGCACGTTGTACGCCGGAACCTTGCCTTGCCTGGTCCGCATAAAACGCGCTTCCGGTTCCGGATGCTGCCGCAGTTTCTCCAGCGCTGAGGCCACGGCAGAGGAATCAATCTCTACTTCCTCCTCGGCGTCGGCTTCCTCCATGCGTTCCAGATAGCGCTCCAGTTGCTTGCGCTCATGCACGCTCTCGCTGCTGCTGACTGCTCGGAACTTGGAACCATCAATCGCCACCCACTCCCCACGAACCAACCCAACACTGCGAGCCAACCGGATCAGTTCCGCTCCCGCAAGCGTCACTGCGTCCCGGTGCATCCGCCGAAACTCCGCGATCGATTTATGGTCGGGCGCCAAGCGCCCCAGTAACCACATCACTTCAATGTTGCGCTTGCACTCATGTTCCAACCGTCGCGACGAGCGAATCTGATGCAGATATCCATACAGGTACAGCCGCAACAGATCCCGCGGATCGTACGGCGGCCGTCCCGTATCTGCTGCCTCCGCACGCAGAAACCCTATCCTGCCCATCTCGAGCTTCTGCACGAAAACGTCAATCACTCGGCATACATGATCGGCTGGAATCAGTTCTTCCAGCGTCACTGGAAACAACGTCCCTTGTCCCCTGCCGACGCCTTGAATGTAAGCCATACGGATGCGTGCTCCTGCTCGCATCTTCTCACTCTCTGTTCTCACGTCAAGAGTTTCGTAACAG
>DASTZY010000111.1:0-4273 GCA_035764085.1 Gaiellaceae bacterium | reverse complement strand
CGTGACGCGGTCGCGCAGGCGCCACCGACCTCGGTGTCATGGAAGCGTGACCGAAGGCGCGCGTTCTCGTTACAGGGACTGTCCCCGGTGACGGGGCGCGGCCGCCCTGTGGAAGCCTGGATAGCTAGGCGGCCCTGAGGTACAATTTAGGCATGCCTGAAACGCTCACGGCGGCCGTCGAGGACTACGTCAAGGCGATCTACACGCTCGACTCGGGCGAGGGCTCCGTCACCACGACCGCCCTCGCCGAGCGGCTGGACGTCCGCCCTGCGTCCGTCTCCGGGATGCTCCCGAAGCTCACCGCCCTCGGCCTGGTCGAGCACGTCCCCTACCGCGGCGTCCGGCTGACCGAGCGGGGCACGCGGGTGGCCCTCGAGGTCGTCCGCCATCACCGGCTGCTCGAGCTCTTCCTCGTCGAGAGCCTCGGCATGACGTGGGACGAGGTGCACGCCGAGGCGGAAGTGCTCGAGCACGTCCTCTCGGAGGAGCTGGAGGAGCTGATCGCGGCGAAGCTCGGGGACCCGGCGTTCGACCCGCACGGCGACCCGATCCCGAGCCGCGAGCTGAAGCTCGCCGAGACGGCTGCGCGCTCGCTGACCGAGCTCGAGCCGGGCGACACGGCGACCTTCGTCCGGATCTCCGATGCCGACCCCGAGATGCTCCGCTTCCTCGGCGAGCGCGGCATCGTGCCGGGCACGAAGCTCGAGCTCGTCGACCGGCAGCCGTTCGACGGCCCACTGTTCGTTCGCGTAGGTCGCAAGGTGCACGCTCTCGGATCGATGCTCGCGCGGGCGATGCGCGTGGAGGCTGTGTGACGCCGGCCGAGGCTCTGGCGGTCGAAGCGCGCAAGGAGGGGATCACCCCGCTCGAGGCGCTGCTCCGGCGCGGCCGGCTGCGCGCGACGCTGACGATGCTCGGCCCCGCGTTCGTGGCGGCGATCGCGTACGTGGATCCGGGCAACTTCGCGACGAACATCCAGGGAGGAGCCCGCTTCGGCTACCTCCTGCTCTGGGTGGTGCTCGCGGCGAACCTGATGGCGATGCTGATCCAGTACCTCTCGGCGAAGCTCGGGATCGTCACCGACCACAACCTGCCCGAGAGCTTCCGCGCCCACTACCCGCGCTGGATGTCCTGGGGGATGTGGGTGCAGGCGGAGATCATCTCGATGTCGACCGACATCGCCGAGTTTCTCGGCGCCGCGCTCGGGCTCAACCTGCTCTTCCACGTTCCGCTGTTCGTTGCCGGCGTGATGACCGGCTTCATCGCGTTCGGCCTCCTCGAGCTGCGCCGGCACGGCTTCCGCCCGTTCGAGCTCGCGATCACGGCGCTGCTAGGGATCATCTTCCTCGGCTTCCTCTACGAGACGCTCAAGATCGGGCCCTCGGCACACGACAGCCTCCAGAGCTTCCTGCCGCCCCGGCTCGGCTCGACCGAGGCCCTGTACCTCGCAGTCGGGATCATCGGAGCGACCGTCATGCCGCACGCCATCTACCTCCACTCGGCGCTCACCAAGGGCCGGATGCCCGTCCACAACGACGCCGAGCGCAAGCGCGTGCTCCAGTTCGAGCGCACCGACGTGATCATCGCCCTCGGCCTCGCCGGGCTGATCAACCTGAGCATGCTGGCGGTGGCCGCCAAGCTCTTCCATGCCACCGGCCACACCGGCGTCGACACGATCGGCGGAGCGCACACCGAGTTCGCCGACCTCGTCGGCGGAAGCGCCGCCCTCGCCTTCGCTATCGCCCTGTTCGCATCCGGCGCATCCTCGTCGAGCGTCGGCACCTACGCCGGGCAGGTCGTGATGGCCGGCTTCGTCAACATCAACATCTCCCTGTACGTCCGGCGGATCGTGACGATGATCCCTGCGCTCGTCGTCCTCGCCGTCGGCGTCAGCCCGACCAGCGCGCTGGTCCTCAGCCAGGTGGTGCTGTCGTTCGGGATCCCGTTCGCGCTCGTCCCGCTCGTGATGCTCACGAGCCGCAGGGACGTGATGGGAGTGCACGTCAACCGGCGGCTCACGACGTGGACCGCGTGGACGCTCGCCGTCATCATCACCGGCCTCAACGTCTTCCTGCTCGCGCAGGCCGCCGGGCTGGGCTAGCGGCGCGAGCCGGCGATCACGCCGGTGTCGAACCCCATCCAGTGCATGCGGCCGAGGAGCCGGGCGTGCTCCACCTTCAGGCAGCGGTCCATCACGACCGCGAGGCCGCCCTCGTGCGCGATCCGCGCGCCTTCGGGGCTGATGACGCCGAACTGCAGCCAGAGCGCGCCGGCGCCCACGTCGACCGCTTCCCGCGCGACCTCCGGGACCGCGGCGGGATCCCGGAAGACGTCCACCACGTCGATCTGCTCGGGCACGTCGCGCAGGCTCGGGTACACGCGCTCGCCGAGCACCTCCTCCTCGTTCGGGTTGACCGGAATCACGCGGTATCCGTGCCGCTGGAGGTAGTAGCCGACGAAGTTGCTCGCGCGCAGCTCGCTCGCCGAGAGCCCGACGATCGCCACCGTGCGCGCGTTGTGGACGATCTCCTGGATCGTGCGCCGGTCCTGGAACTCGTTCACGCCGGGACGGCCGAGCCGCGCGCCGCCTGCAAGCCGCGCTCGAGATCCCACAGGAGGTCGTCCACGTCCTCGAGCCCGACGGACAGCCGCACCGTGCCCGGCGCGACGCCCGACGCGGCCAGCTCGTCGTCCGACAGCTGGCGGTGCGTCGTCGAGGCGGGATGGATGACGAGGCTCTTGGTGTCGCCGACGTTGGCGAGGTGGCTCCAGAGCGACAGCGCCTCGATGAAGCGGCGGCCTCCCTCGCGGCCGCTCTCGAGGTCGAAGGAGAAGACGGAGCCCGCTCCGGCCGGCAGGTAGCGGTCGACGAGCGGCCGGTACGGGCTGTCCAGGAGTGCCGGATGCCGCACGGCGCTCACGCCAGGCCGGCCGCGCAGCCACTCGGCCACTGCGAGGGCGTTGGCGACGTGGCGGTCCATCCGCACGGACAGCGACTCGAGCCCCAGCAGGAGCAGGAACGCGTTGAAGGGCGCCAGCACGGCGCCGAAGTCGCGGAGCGTCTCCGACCGCAGCTTCATCAGCAGCCCGTAGACGCCGAACGTCTCGTGGAACTTGAGACCGTGGTACGCCGTGGACGGCTCCGCGATCGAGGGGAAGCGCCCGTTCGACCAGTCGAACGCGCCCGAGTCGACGACGGCGCCGGCGATCGTCGTCCCGTTCCCGGCGATGAACTTCGTCGCCGAGTGGACGATCAGGTCGGCGCCCCACTCGAGCGGCCGACAGAGGTACGGCGTGGCGAACGTGTTGTCCACGACGAGCGGCGCGCCGACCTCGTGCGCGACCGCGGCCGCGAGCTCGATGTCGAGCACGTTGCCACCCGGGTTCGCGATCGTCTCGGCGAACAGCGCCTTCGTCTCGGGCGTGACGGTGCTGCGCCAGCCGTCGGGGTCGTCCATGTCGACCCAGTCCACGGTGATCTGGAGCTTGCGCGCGAGGTGGTTGAGCTGGGCGGTCGAGCCGCCGTAGAGCGCCTTCGCGACCGCGATCCGGTCGCCCGGTTCGAGCAGCGCGAAGAAGATCGCGGCCTGGGCGGCGAGCCCGCTCGCGAAGGCGACGGCGCCGACGCCGCCCTCGAGGTTCGCCAGCCGCTCCTCGAACGCGGCCACGGTGGGGTTCATGATCCGGCTGTAGACGTTGCCGTACTCCTGCAGGTTGAAGTACGCCGACGCCGATTCCGTGTCCTCGAACACGAACCCCGCGGTCTGGTAGATCGGCGTCGCGCTCGCACCGGTGTACGGATCCGGCCGCTGGCCGGCATGCACCGAGCGCGTGTTGAAGCCGAACTCGCGCGGCGCCTCGTCCATCGGGCCAGCGTACCGCCGTGAACCGTTCCCGGCCTTCGTGCGTAGTGACTGGAAACCACCGGATGGAGGTAGTCATGCGCGCTGCGCTGATACCAGTCGTATCCGGGTCGAGGGCAAAGGGTTTGGTGCTGGCGATCGTCGCGCTCGCGGCGGCCGCCGTGATCGTGCCGTCGGCGAGCGCGAAGCCGAAGCCGCCGAAGCACCCGAAAGAGCGGCACAGCTTCGTCGGTCGCTTCGACACGATCGACACGGTCGGCTCTACGGTTCCGGCGAACGGGGACGTGAACCCCTACGGCGTCGCCGTCGCGCCCGTCAGCAAGGGACGTCTGGTCAGGGGCGACGTCCTCGTCAGCAACTTCAACAACAGCGCGAACCTGCAGGGCACGGGAACCACGATCGTCGAGATC
>DASTZY010000110.1:0-5772 GCA_035764085.1 Gaiellaceae bacterium | reverse complement strand
AAGAACCTCGAGGCGCACCAGCCCGATTGGGAAGCGATTTCGCCCGGCACGAAGCTGAAGGTGCGGAACGGTCCGCTCACGCTCCTCCTTGCTCCGGTGAACGGTGTCGCGCGCATCGTGAGCGTGCGCGGCCGCAAGGAGACGACGCTCTGGCACTGCCCGCGAAAGGTGTTCTGCGGCGAGGGAATCAGCTTCGCCTGGGCTCCCGACGGGCGTCGAGTGGCGTTCACCCTCGACGAGATCGGCGGAACGAGCCCATACGTCGGGTTCCACGTCGTGGACCTCGTCTCGGGACAGGACACGCGCGTCCCGGGCGGCGCACCCAGGACCGCAAGCACGACCGACGACCGGGCCGCCTGGAAAGCGTGGTTCAGGAAGATGGGGGATCGTGTCGGCAAATGCTGGCCGGCCAATCTCGCCTGGTCACCCGACGGCGCCCGCATCGCATATGACTGCGGGTCGCGCGTCCACGTGCTCGCGCTGCACGGTTCGGGCTACACCACCGTTCCTACAGGCTCCAAGGCTTACTGGCCCACGTGGTCGCCGAACGGGACCCGGCTCGCGTTCTCGACCAGACTGAGCCCGAGCAAGATGGGTGAGGTCTACACCGTGGCGCTCGACGGCTCGCACCGTCGGCTCGTGGCAACCGGCGGTGTGGCACCTGCGTGGTCGCCGGACGGGCGGACGATCGCGTACCAGACGCTCTGCGGGATCCGCCTCGTCACGCCGTCCGGCAGAAATGTGACGCCGCGCAGGGCGGGAAGGGCAACGGACAACCGGTGCCATGCGATGGGCTACTCGGGCCCTCCCGTGTGGTCACCCGACGGGACGAAGCTCGCAGTCGAGACGGATGACGGCGTCTACGTAATGGATCAGAACGGCAGAGGGCTGCATCGGGCCGGCTATCAGGTGTCCAGGACCTGGTACGGGACGCTGCCCGGGCGCCCGTCCTGGCGACCACTGCGCTCCCGGGGGCTCGGCCACTGACGGTGCAGCTCCGCGAACCGACGCCCGCTCCGGCGCGCGCCGCGGCAGCCATCTCTCCGAGCCGGACGGCTAGAGCTCGCCGAGCAGATCCCGGAGCGCGGCGGTGTAGCTCTCGAGGGCGACGCGCCCTTCGCGGGTGATGGCGACGCTGGTGCGGGAGGCCTGTCCGTTGCCGGTCTTGTCGGTGTCGACGTAGCCGGCGTCCTGGAGCTTGCGCAGGTGCGTGATCAGGTTGCCGGGCGTGAGGCCGATCACCTCCTGCAGGCGGGTGAACGAGAGGGTCTCGTCGTCGTCCAGAGCGGCGAGCGTGGCGACGATACGCAGCCGAGCCGGGACGTGAATGAGCGGGTCGAGCTCGGTTGCGCTCATACGGCAGCCCGGCGCTGCCACGTCTGAGCGGCAGCGCCGAGCAGGAGGAGGGCACAGAGGCCGACCCCGACCACGCCCCAGACGGCGGCGGGGCCGGCGAAGGCGGCGAAGCTGCCGAGGGCGACTGCGGCGACCGCGAATCCCGCCTGGGCCGGCCTGTCCCGCGCGACCTCGTAACCGGCGGCGGCGGCCCCGACGACGATCAGCGGCGCGACGGCCGGGTAGACGCCGTAGGCGATCGCGTGGCTCGGATCGACGTGATGAAGGGCGGCCTGGAAGACGTAGACGCAGATCCAGATCGTCGCGAACGTGAAGCCCTCCAGCCGCCGCCGCCGCGACGAGCGCCCGCCGAGCGCGCGCCCGACGACGACGAAGTTGAGGACGACCCACGCGGCCAGCGTCCCGTAGAGGACGGCGAGCGCCGTACCGCTCGGGCCGACGTAAGGATGCTGGTGGCGGACCGAGAGCCACACGGCCCCGTAGGCGATGAGCACCGTGATCGCCGCGGCGACGATGAGGAACGTCGGGCGCGCGTCGAACTCGCGCTCCGCCGTCGTCGTCGTCCGCTCGAGCAGTGCCGCCGCTTCGCGGGGATCGAGCTGTCCGTCGTCGTCGGCCAGATCGCTCTCCGTCGCGGCCGACCACGGATCGGGCTCCGGGCTCGGAGGGCTGAAGGTGTCGAATCGCTCGTGCATGTTGCTTCCTCTCGCTCGACTTTGCGTGACAAAGTTAGCCCACTTTGTGTCGCAAAGTCAAGTCCCGGATACGCTGACGCTCCTCGGAGAGGTGTCCGAGCGGTCGAAGGAGCGCGACTGGAAATCGCGTGGGTGCCGAAAGGTGCCTCGAGGGTTCAAATCCCTCCCTCTCCGCTCAAGGCTGCAAGGGGGCCGGCGGCAAAGCCGCCGGCCCGCGGCCAAAGACCCGTCAGTCGTGGATGCGCGCGATTAGATCGCGGCGGCGCAGCACCTTCTGCGCCGTGCCGGCGAGCCGGACGTCGTAGCCGGCGTCGCGCGGGAAGAGCACCTTGTCGCCGGGCGCGACGCCGTCCGCCTCGCCGCCGACGGCCGTCACGATGCCGCTGCGGCACTGCGCTTCGGCGCTCGCGGGGAGGATGAGTCCCGCCCGCGTCTCGGCCTCCTCGTCGGTCGGCTCCACGACGACGTAGTCGTCCAGCGGCTCGAGCGAGAGACGGAGCGGGCGCGTGTCCTCCAACACGCGTCCACGATACTCCGGAGCGATGCCCTCGCAATCCCCGTTCGTCGAGCTCGAGGTCGGGTCGCGTACCGTAAAGGTGACCAATCCGGACAAGGTCTTCTTCGCGACGCGCGGCGAGACGAAGCTCGATCTCGTGCAGTACTACCTCAGCGTCGGCGAGGGGATCGTGCGCGTGCTGTACGAGCGGCCGACGCAGCTCAAGCGGCACCCGGACGGCGCCGAGGGCGAGGCGATCTACCAGAAGCGCGTGCCCAAGCACCGGCCCGACTGGATCGAGACGGCGACGGTCACCTTCCCGTCCGGCCGCACCGCCGACGAGCTGTGCGTGACCGAGCTCGCGCACGTCGCGTGGGCGGCCAACCTCGCCACGATCGACTTCCACCCCTGGCCCTCGCGGCGGCGGGACGTCGAGCATCCGGACGAGCTCCGCATCGACGTCGACCCGCAGCCCGGCACCGGCTTCGCCGAGGCGAAGCAGGTCGCGGCAGTGGTCAAGGAGGCGCTCGACGAGCTCGGCTTCACCGGCTGGCCGAAGACGTCGGGGAACCGCGGCATCCACGTCGCCTGCCGGATCGAGCCGAAGTGGGGCTTCCGCGAGGTGCGGCGGTGCGCGCTCGCGTTCGCGCGCGAGGTCGAGCGGCGCGCGCCGAGGCTCGTCACCACCGCCTGGTGGAAGGAGGAGCGCGGCGAGCGCGTCTTCATCGACTACAACCAGAACGCGCGCGACCGCACGATCGCGTCCGCCTACTCCGTCCGCGCCCGGCCGGACGCGACCGTCTCGGCGCCCTTCCGCTGGGACGAGCTCGACTCGCTCGAGACCGAGGACTTCACCCTGGCGACGATGCCGGCGCGCTTCGCCGAGCTCGGCGACGTCCAGGCGGGGATCGACGACGAGGTCTGCGACCTGCGCAGGCTGTTCGAGTGGGTCGAGCGCGAGGAGGCGGAGGGCGCCGGCGAGGCGCCCTACCCGCCGAACTTCCCCAAGATGCCGGGCGAGCCGAAGCGTGTGCAGCCGTCGCGCGCGAAGAAGCGCTAGCCGCTCCCCGCGCTGACCCGGAACGTATGGCCGTCCGGATGGCGGAGGTGGAACTCCCGCATGCCCCAGGGCTCGTCGGTGGGCGGCCGGGTGATCTCGTAGCCGAGTTCGACGGCGCGGCTGTGCGCCGCGTCCAGCTCCTCGCGGCTCGGCAGGAACCAGGACATCCACGCGGGCCGGGAACCCTGGTCGCCGAGGCTGAGGAAGATCTCCGCCCTGCCGCACTCGACAGAGGCGAAGTCGGGCTCGGCCGAGCCCGGGCCGTCCGGGCCCCAGACGATTCCGCGCTCCCAGCCGAGCGCCTCGAACCAGGAGAGGCTCGCGGGCACGTCGGAGACGTTGAGGATCGGCGTGAGACTGTCGAGCTTCACCGGCGGGAGTCTTGCAACGCGAGGAGCACGCTGCCGCAGCCGATGCAGGCGAGGAAGACGGCGAGGGGGACGTACCAGTAGGCGGTCGCGAGGCCGACGGCTGTCAGGCCGCCGAGCCAGCCGAACCAGCGCGGGAGACCCGCCCCGCGGCGTGTGCGGAGAGCGATCCCGACGGCGAACGGGATCGCCAGTGCCGCGGCGCTGACCAGCACCAGGAATCCCGCCTCCTCGAACAGAAGATGCGTGCGCGGGTCGATCCGGTAACCCGGTTCGCTCTCCACGGTGAATGCGCTCGCAGCCCAGAGTGCGTTCGCGAGTGCGAGGAGCGCTGTCGCCGCGATGCCGCTCCCGACGACGGCGTGACCGGCGCCTGAGCTGCGGCAGAGCCGTCCGACGTAGACGAGGAGGAAGACACAGCCGGCGAGCAAGACGGCGAACCCCGCGATCTGGCGCATCCTGTCGCCCTGGTCGGCGTAGTAGGCGGCGATCTCAGCGGAGCGGTCGCCGGCGCCGCTTCCGTAGAGGGCGGCGGCGGCGGCGAAGCAGGCGACGAACGCGAGGCCGCTCAGCGCGGAGAGACGCGAGAACACGTCAGCGCAGGAGGTCTTCGACCGCGAGGTCGTCGGGGCTGCGCGGCGGGCGCACCTCGCGCCACGTGCAGTCCTTCGCGTCCTTGTCCTCGCGGAAGCGGAGGAGCCTCGTGCCGTGGCGGAAGCGCCGCTTCTCGAGCTTGTCGAAGCGCACCTCGACGACGAGCCTCGGCTTCAGCGGAGTCTCCTCGAGCTCTCCGGTGCCCCAGCGGTTCGGCTCGCTGAAGCGCCGGTCGCTCTTCTCGTCGACGAGCGGGAGCACCCTGGCGGCGATCTCGGCCTGGTTCTTCGCGCCGACCGCGGCCGAGCCCACGTAGTTGAGCTCGCCCTCGTCGTCGTAGAGGCCGAGCAGGAGCGTGGCGATCGTCTCGCGGCCGCCCTTCTTCCAGCGAATGCCGGCGACGACGCAGTCCGCCGTCTTGTGCGGCTTCACCTTGACGACGCCCTCGCGAGAGCCGGGGAGGTAGGGGAGGCCGAGCCGCTTGGCGACGACGCCGTCGAAGCCCGCGGCCTGCAGCGTCTGCAGCCAGTCGCGTCCTTGCTCGACGTCGTCGGACACCGGCGAGAGCTCGAACCCGCCGCCGAACTTCTCCAGCTCGGCGCGCCGCTTCTCGATCGGGCGCTCGTGCAGCGGCTTGCCCTTCCACAGCAACAGGTCGAAGGCGACGAACGTCGCCGGGATCTCGCCGGCGAGCCTGCGCACGCGGCTCTCCGCCGGGTGGAGGCGCATCTGCATCGCGTCGAAGTCCAGCGCGCCGTCGCGGGCGATCACGATCTCGCCGTCGAGCGCCGAGTGCGGCGGCATCAGCTCGCCGAGCGGCCGCAGCTCGGGGAAGTAGCGGAGGAGCGGCCGGCCCTTTCGCGACCAGAGCGCGAGCTCGCCGCCGTCGTTCTCGAGCACCCCGCGGAAGCCGTCCCACTTCGGCTCGTAGCGCCAGCCGCCGCCGGCCGGGAGCTCGGACACGAGCTCGGCCTCCATCGGCGGGAAGGGGACGTTCGGGCCGGGTGTGTCAGCCATCGTTCCAACCTAGACGAGTCGTTCGCCGACCGCGATACTCGACGAGTGGGGGGCGAAGACGCGGAGAAGATTCAGGGCGCTCTCTACCGCATCGCCGAGCTGGCGAGCGCGGCACGGGACATGCAGGAGTTCTACCGCGCGATCCACGAGATCGTCGGCGAGCTGATGTATGCCGAGAACCTCTTC
>DASTZY010000109.1:0-1003 GCA_035764085.1 Gaiellaceae bacterium | reverse complement strand
ATACTTTGTAGCTCAATTCAAGTAATTATAGAATAATTTCCATTCCGAAATCTTGCTTCAGCCTTATAATCTGATGAATTTATTGTAAAGCATTACTTTCAGTCCTGCTTCTACTTTCTGTGCACTGAATTTCTTTGAAAGGAGATCTTCGCCTAATACTCTCTTGATTGAAGAGAATACTATCTCTGCAATCCATCTTTTTCCAACATCTTTTAGCTGTTTCCATTTATCATATCCTAGTTTTCTGATAAGCAGAATCTCATCTCTTCTTAATGGACATGCTCTTGTTTTTGTAGATGCATTCTTTCTGAGGCTTATCACTGGTTCTATATTCATGTCATCCAATAGGTTGAAACTCCGTCTATTATCATGAGCCTTATCGCCGTAGACCTTGTCAATGGTATAATTCTCCTTATCTATCTCTCTTATCATAGGACCTAACTTTTTGGAGTCATGAACATTACCTTTAGTTATTCTAAATGACATGATCTTCTTGGATTTAGCATCTACTGCAATATGCAACTTGACAAACTCTTTTTTCTTCCTTATCCATTTCTGTTCTATGTAATCTCCTTTCTTTGTTATAGTAAGACCTGATGCATCGACTATCAGGGTTATCGGCATACCATCATCATTATCCAGATTTAGATTTCCTACAGATGGTTTAATCTTTAGAATCCTTCTCCTGATATGTGTAAAATGCATTTCCTTAATCCTGATATAATCAGATAATCCTCTTACGATTCCTTGAACAGTTCTATAAGCAATCTTAAATCCCGTCTTGAGAAATGCTAGAAACTGGATATAGGTATGTGAGTATTCAAATGGAGCTCCAACCTTTCCACCATTCATCTTCTTAATCTCCACTTTAGATGAACCTAGAAAGCCGATATCCATAAGGATACGCCCGCGTTCAATTAGTGATTCATTGTAATCATGCCATGATTTGTTTAACGGCATCACCTGACCGCTGGATGCGAGTAAATAATAAGGCTACAATCTA
>DASTZY010000108.1:0-64072 GCA_035764085.1 Gaiellaceae bacterium | reverse complement strand
CCGATCGTCCGGCGCCTCTCGAGGAGGAGCAGCTCCGCAGCGGCATCCCCGGCCTCTGGGATCGCGCGTGGCTGAACCTGCGCACGGGCAACCTCGGCCCGCTGCCGATCATCGTCGGGCAGGTCATCGTCGTCATCCTGTTCGCCTTCACGGCGACGAACTTCTTCACTGCCGTCAACTTCGTCGACCTGATCGGGCAGACGGCCGGCACCGCGATGCTCGCGTACGGCGTCGTGTTCGTGTTGCTGCTGGGCGAGATCGACCTGTCGATCGGCTACCTCGCCGGCATCGGCGCGCTGATCGTGGCCGAGCTGCAGCTGCCGAACAGCTCGCTCCACATGAACGGGATCCTCGCGATGCTCGTCGCGGTTGCTGCCTGCGCGGGCATCGGCCTCGTCCAGGGCTCGATCGTCGCGTTCGTGGGCGTCCCGTCGTTCGTCGTCACCCTCGGCGGCTTCCTGATCTGGCAGGGAGTCATCCTGAACGCGCTCGAGCAGCGCGGGACGATCATCATCCAGGACCGCTGGATCAACTACACCGACGCCTACATCTTCTCGCCGACGGCCGGCTGGATCTTCGCCGCGTTCTTCACCGCGCTCTACCCGCTCAGCGTCCTCTACAAGAAGACCGTCGCTCGCGGCACGCATATCGCGCAGCAGAGCTGGACGATGGCCATCTTGAAGACGATCGGGATCGGGATCGCGGCATTCGGAACGGTCGCCATCTGCAACCACGGCAAGATCATCGAGACGCCCGAGGGCCTGCCGCTTGCGGGTGTCCTCATGGTCGTCTTCTTCGTGCTGCTGACGTTCCTCGCCAAGTGGACGACGTTCGGCCGCCACGTGTACGCGGTCGGCGGAAACGCCGAGGCGGCGAGGCGCGCCGGCATCAACGTGCCCCGCATCCGGGTCATCGTCTTCATGATCTCGGGCGCGATGGCGGCGATCGGCGGGGTCGTCTTCGCCGCGCAGGTCAACTCCGTCGCGCTGACGTTCCCGCCGGGCAACCTGCTCCTGAACGCGATCGCCTCTGCCGTCATCGGCGGGGTCAGCCTCTTCGGCGGGCGCGGCGAGGTGCGCGGCGCCCTGCTCGGCGCGATCCTGATCGGCACGCTGCAGAACGGCCTCAACACGCTGAACATCTCGAACGGCTGGATCTACATCGTCACCGGGCTCGTGCTGCTCGGGGCGGTGACGCTCGACACGTTCGCGGTCCGCCTGCAGGCGCGCTCCGGCCGCTAGCTAGCGGTAACGAGCGAGCCTGCGGAGGACGAGCGCCGCGACGCGCTCGCCGAGCGCGCGGCCTGCCGCCGCGTCCGACGGGACGTCGATCCCGCCGGCGACCGGAGCCGCGCTCGCCTCTCGCATCTGCCTCGCGAACGAGTGCCCGGTGAGGGCGGTCAGCACCCTGCCCGCCGCGTAGGCGAAGGCGCTCGCCTCGGCCACTCCGCCGGGCGACCCCGGCGTGGCGACGGGCGGCGACCAGGCGCCGCCGTCGACCCAGCGTCCACGCGACAGCACCTCGACCTTGCCTCCGCGCAGCTCGACGAGACCCGGGACCAGCGGCAGCCCGTTCGTGCTGAAGTCCGCCTGCTTCGGGTCGCTCGCCTGGCCCTGGAACGCCAGGTAGCGGATCATCGAGATCGGCCGCGGCGCCTGGTACACGCGCTTCGCTCCCCAAGCGGCGACGGCGGCGTCGTTGAGCGCGCCGTTCAGGCCGAGGTAGAGACGGACGTCCGCGCCGAGCTTCCCGGTCGCCGCGTGTGTGGCGAGGGAGTCCCAGGTCAGCGGCGAGGAGGCCGGCGGCGCCGGTCCGCGGCGGGAGGTCGCCCGGAGGACGCCCAGGGCCGCCCGCTTGTACGGCGGGCCGGCCGGGTCCCCGAGCGGCGGGGCGCCCGGGTCGAGCGGAAGTCCGCGGCGCGAACGCGGCAGCGCGAAGCTGCGAACGTGACCCCACTCGGCGCCGACGAAGCTCTGCACATCCGCCGGAGCCGCCGTGAGGCTGTGTGGCTGGATCGTCCCGAGCGCCAGCGGCTGCCAGAAAGTCGCGTCCTCCACCGTCGAGCCGGCGGCGTGGACAATCAGGGGGTGGTTGCGCGAGGTGAAGGTCGGGTCGGCGTAGTGCAGCGACTCGTTCGAGCCGTCGTGGCGGCCTGCGGCGATCGCGGCCGCGGCGACCCGGTTTCCCAGCGCGGCCGGCGACGCCCCGCTCCGGATAGTGAAGTCCGGCGAGTAGCAGAGCGCGCGCAGTCGTCGGGTCAGCGCGGAGAAGGTCCGGCTCAGGTTCGAGTCGAACGACGCCTGCCAGACGAGCAGGCGGTACGCCGCGTAGCTGATCGCCGCGTTGCGGGCGGAGGCGTTCTCGGCGGTGGTCGCCTTCCAGGCGTGCCACATCGTCGTGGAGAGGTCGAACAGGTCGCGCGCCTGGACCGGCTCGCTCGCGGCGCCCGAGCGGAGCGCGTCGACTGCCGTCTCGTCCCAGAACGTCGCGATCGAGCCGCGGTGGGTCTCGGGCGTGCACGCCGCGAGGCGGTACGACGCCGACGGCCGAGCCTTCTGCGGCGCCGACGGCGGAGGAACCTCGACGTCGACGATCCGGTCGGCGTGCAGGTTGCGCAGGACGCTCCGGCCGCCCCACGGATACCGGACGCTCAGGAGCGCGACGCGCGTCTCGAAGCCGAGGCCGAAGTGGACGCGCGGGTCCTCGGAGGACAGGTAGCTGCTGCCGGCGCGAACCTCCTGTGACAGCCGCGTCTTGCCATCCTGCAGGACGACCGTCACCACCGCTCCGGGGCTGAAGCGCGAGAGCCTCACGTCGAGCCAGTGGCCGGACGGTCCGGTCGGCCTGAGGAGGAGGAGCTTGCCGCCGATCGAGTTGACCGCGATCGTCATTCGGCCGTCGTTGTCGACGTCGGCGGCCGCGAGCCCGCGCCCGTTCACGCGCAGTCCGCTCGGCGCGACGCCGGGCGTGACGCCGTAGCGCGTGACCTGCTCCCCGGCGAGGGGCGCGACGACCTTCAGCGGGCCCGCGTCCTTCTGCAGGCTCTTGACGGGGATGCCTCCGGTCGCAAGCACGAGGTCGGATGTGCCCGCATTCGACAGGTCTACGAACGAGTCGCCCCAGCCGGCGAAATCGGCTCCGAGCGCCGGGTCGAAGTCGGGCCGGGCGTTCGCGAACGACGACGCCGGCTGTTTCGCGAAGGCCGCCGAGGGCTCGTTGCGGGAGTTGGTGACGAACAGGCCGGCCGGGCGGCCGCTCTCGTCGCCGCGGACGGCGATCCCCATGCCGGCGTACGGGTCGGCGACCCCGGAAGCCGCAGCGCGGTTCTCGAAACGGAAGCCGAGCCCGGCCGGGTCGGCCGTCGCTCCGCCCGGCCACGGGACGTCGACGTAGAGCTGGTTCGGATCCTCGTCGTTCGCGACGTAGAGGTCGGGCCGGCCGTCTCCGTTGACGTCGAGGAACGTCGCGCCGAGACCGTGCGAGAACGCGGACGCCTCGAGCCCTGCCTGGACGCCGGCCTCGCGGAAGCGCGCGCGGCCGTCCGGACCGTTCCCCTCGTTGAGATAGAGGAGGTCACGGACGCCGACGAGGTTCGTCGGAAAGCCCGCGAGCGAGCCCGGCACGGAGTCGTACGGGCGTGCGTAGCCGGCGACGAAGACGTCCGGCCGGCCGTCGCCGTTCACGTCGGCCACGGCAACCCCCGTGTACCAGCCGGCCTCGGTCATCCCCGCGGCCCGGGCGCGCTCGGTGAACGTGCCGCCGCCCTCGTTCCAGAGGAGCTTGATCCCGTTCGCCGTCGTCACCACCAGGTCGGGCCGGCCGTCGCCGTTCAGATCCGCGGCGACGCAGCCGTCGCCCTGCACCTGCAGCCCGGCGTGCGCTCTCCCTGTGACATTGCGGAAGTGCCCGTGGACGTTCTCGAACAGCTGCGTGCGCGGCAAGCCGCCGTGAGACTCCCACCGCGCCGCGTCGGCGCTCGCGTACGAGTTGACGGCGAACAGGTCCTCCCAGCCGTCGCCGTTGTAGTCGAGCCAGCAGACCCCGCCGCCCATCATCGCCGTGTACTCGTTCGAGACTCCGTAGCGGAACGAGCCCTGGCGGAAGTCGAGGCCGACGGCCGGCGCGACGTCGGTGAGCCGGGTCCCGCGCAGCACGGTGCTGACGGGCGCCTTCACGACCTGTCGCACACGTGTCGCCGTGGGGAGGGCCCAGTGTCCCCCGGCGGTCTGGTGCAGGTGGAAGGTCAGTCCGGCGCGTTGCACCGTCGCCGTCGGGGGCCCCTGCTCCAGGCCCTGGACGAGCTGGATTCGCAGCGGGCCGGCGCTCTTCGTCGGACTCGCGGCGAGCAGGTCGTGCGCGATCAGCTGGGCCGTGTGGAGGTCGAGCTTCGTCTGGACGCCTTGCCCCGGCAGGATCGTGATCGGCGGCAGCGTCCCCGGAGGCACGGCGCGCGACGCGCTTGCGACGGCGGGCGCGTTGCCGGCCACCATCGCCGCCGCTCCGACGGCGACCACCGCCGCCGCGACGCCGGCGAGGAGCCTGCGGTCGAGCGGCTTCGGGACGAGGCGCAGCAGCGGCAGGGCGAGGCAGACGAGCGCCAGCGAGCCGAGCAGCGCGACCTTGGCCGCGTATTCGGTGGTGGTGGGCGCGATCAGCACTCCGGCGAGCAGGCCGAGCGCGATCGCGTAGGCGAGCCGTCCGGTCGGCGAGCGCGGCGCGGTCTTCGGGTCGGTGATCATGAAGAAGAGGAAGACGAGCACCTCGGGCGAGGTCACGAGCACCCACCACAGCTGGAAGCCGGAGATGGGCCCGAGGTGCCAGCGCGCGACCATCGTGTGCCCGGCGAGCGCGAGCACGCCGATCGCCACCGCGAACGAGGCCCAGAAGCCGAGGGCCACTCGCAGCAGCTTCAGCCGGCGGAGGATGAGGAAGCCGCCGGCGACGATGAGAGCCAGCGCGAGCGCGAGCCACGCCGACATCGGCCCCCACCAGAAGTCGAGCGGTGCGGCGCGCTTCCGGCCCAGCAGGAGGAAGCAGAGGACGAGACCGATGTTGGACGGGTTGAAGATGTGCTCGCCCCGCCAGCGGATCACGTGCTTCGAGAGCAGCGAGACCGCCGAGGTTCCGACGAAGATCCACCAGCCGCGGAGGCTCCACCAGTCGCCGTGCACCGTCCCGGGGACGCGCAGCACGAAGGCGACGCCGTTGCCGGTCAGCATCGCGCTCGCCGGCCACATGATCACGTGCTGGGAGCGCATCGCGATCGCGACCTCGAGCACGGCCGCGGTGCCGATCGCGAGCAGGATCTGCGCGATCGAGAGCTCGAAGTGGAAGCCGACCTGCCCGATGATCTGGAGCGAGACGATCACCGCGGCGAGATGGAGCCGCGGATCCCGGAGCTTCGGAAGCACCACGGGATACGGTCTGCCGCGGATGGTGAAGGTCGGGCCCGGAGGAGCCGGTGCGGCATGCGCGCCCATTCGCCCGCCTCATGCTAGTGCGCCGAGGAACGATTGAGAACGCCGGCTAGAGCGACACGGCCGACCCGGTCGTGGCCGAGCGGTGCAGCGCCTCGAGCGCCCGGGCCTGGCCGAGTGCGTCCTCGCGTCCGAGCAGCAGCTCGGCCTCGCCGCGAATCGCGTCGCTCAGGTTCTCCAGCTCGAGCTGGTACGAGTCGACGGGGTCGAGCTCGATCCGCTCGACGCCGTCCGTGCGGCGCACCTCAATCACCGGCTCGTCGCAGTGCCAGGGATCGTCGAGGAAGAGCGAGCCCTCGCTCCCGATCACCTCCAGCTCGTCGCGCTCGACGAGCGCGGTGCCGCAGTCGAAGGTGGCGATCACGTCTCCCGGGAAGCGCAGCGTCCCCGTGAAGACCCAGTCGGTTCCCGAAGGCCCGTACCACGCCTCGCCCCAGATCCGCTCCGGCTCGCCCGCGAGCAGCCGCGAGCCCGAGACGTTGTAACAGCCGACGTCCATCAGGGCCCCGCCCTCGACGTCGGTGCGGAGCCGGATGTTCTCGTGGTCGTAGAGGCCGTACGAGAAGGCAGAGCGGACGAGCCGTAGCTCACCGATCGCACCCTCGGCCACGAGCTCGGATAGCCGCCTCGTCTGCGGGTTGTGGCGGTACATGAACGCCTCGCTCAGCAGGCGGTCGTTCCGCTCCGCGGCGTCGAACGCCGCGTCCACCTCCTCCGGATGGCGCGTGAACGGCTTCTCGCAGAGGACGTGCTTCCCCGCCTCGACCGCCTTGATCGACCACTCGGCGTGCATCGTGTTCGGCAGGGAGATGTAGACCGCCTCGATCTCCGGGTCGGCGAGCAGCTCCTCGTACGAGCCGTAGGCGCGCGGGATCTCCCATTCGCGCGCGTACTCGTCGGCGCGGGCCCTGTCCCTGCTGGCCACCGCGACGAGGTCGACCTTGCCCGACGCGCGGGCGCCCGGAATGACCTTCCGGTTGATGTCCGCCGTGGAGACGATGCCCCACTTCACCGGCGAATCCACCGGCGTACTATCTCGCACCGTGGCGGGGATCGGCGTCGGGATGCTCGGCTACGCGTTCATGGGCAAGGCCCACTCGAACGCGTTCCGCAAGATCGCGTACATCACCTGGCCGCCGCCGCTCGAGCCCGAGCTGATCGGCATCGCCGGGCGCAACGAGGAGGCCGTCGCGGAGGCCGCGCGCCGCTACGGCTGGGAGTACGCGACCACCGACTGGCGGGATCTGGTCGCGGACGAGCGGATCGGCCTCTTCGACAACGGCGGCCCGAACTCCCTGCATGCCGAGCCGACGATCGCGGCCGCCCAGGCGGGGAAGCACGTCGTCTGCGAGAAGCCGCTCGGCCGCGACGCCGACGAGAGCTACGCCATCTGGCAGGCGGTGGCCGCGACCGGAGTCCGGCACATGTGCGCCTTCAACTACCGCTTCGTCCCGGCGGTCCGGCTCGCCCGGGAGATGGTCGAGGCGGGCGAGCTCGGCGAGGTGCGCCACTTTCGCGGCCGCTACCTGCAGGACTGGGGCGACGATCCCTCGCTCGACACCTGGCGCTTCGACGTGGACGCCGCCGGCTCCGGGGCGCTCGGCGACCTGATGACGCACGTCGTCGATCTCGCGCGCTTCCTCAACGGCGAGATCGAGACCGTCTCCGGCTTCGCGCACACCTTCCTGCCGGGCCGCAAGGTCGACGACGCGGTCGAGGCGGCGGTCGAGTTCGCCAACGGATCGGTCGGGACGCTCGAGGCGACGCGCTTCGCCCACGGCCGCCGCAACGCGTTCCAGTGGGAGATCAACGGCACAAAGGGCTCGCTCGCCTTCGACATGGAGCGACTGAACGAGCTGCAGGTCTTCCGCGCCGACGGCGACAGGGCGCGGGGCTTCAAGACGGTGCTCGTCTCCGAGGCCGACCATCCGTTCTGGGAGCATTGGTGGCCCCCGGGGCACATCGTCGGCTGGGGCGACACGTTCGTCCACGAGCTGCACCACTTCCTCGCGGCGATCGCCGGCGAGCACGACGTCGCCCCGTACGGCGCGGACTTCGAGGACGGCTACCGCGCCTCCGAGGTCTGCGACGCGATCGTCCGCTCCGGCGAGACCGGGCAGCGGGAATCGGTTTCGTACCGCGGCTAGACTGGGACTCCCCGCCGACGTAGCTCAGCTGGTAGAGCACATCACTCGTAATGATGGGGTCCGGGGTTCGAGTCCCCGCGTCGGCTCTCCGGATCTGCAGGGATTTCTTCTCGGAGCGGCTCTCCTCGGAGGGCCGCTTTTGTGTCGAGGGGTCTACGCGGGGTCTACGGGCGGCGGCGGTTCGTGCCGTCCGGATCGCCTGCGCGATCGGGACGCGGCGGCGTCGTGAGGCGTCGCGCATGATGAGCGGGCGGCTCGTTCTTCGAGCCGCCCGCTGTTCATGTGTCTGGTGTGTTGGGCCCTTGTTTAGCCGGTCGGCGGGTGCGTGCCCCAGTTGGGTGAATTCGCACCGGGGGCGTTCGTGACCTGGGTCAACCCGGTCCCGTCAACGTTGACGGTGTAGATCTCCCCATCGACGTCGTTCGAGTGTGACCTGACGAAGGCGATCTTCGTCCCGTCGGGCGACCACACCGGTGAGTTGCAACCTTCGGCGTCAGGATCGGCGTCCGCGCCGCCGCACGCCGATGCCGGCTGGACATTGATTTCGTGCAAGCCGGTGCCGTCGGCGTGCACGACCCAAATCGAGCTGTGCACGTCGGGGGTCGCGTGTCGGGAGAAGACGATCTCGTTTCCCTGCGGTGACCAGCTGCCGAAGCCACTCAGGTTCATGCCTGGCGGCGTGATCTCCGTCAGCCCGGTGCCGTTGGTGTTGACGACGAACAGGGCGTCGAGCGTTGTCCTGTCGAAGACCATTCGGTTGCCGTCGGGCGACGTGTCGCCGGGGATGTCGTCCCCCCCGGGCGTCGAGGTGATCCGGACCAGTCCGCCGCCGTCGGATGACCTGATCGAGTAGATCCCGTTCAGTGAGGGGTCGGTCAGGCCAAAGCCCTCACAGGCCAAACGCGTACCGTCGCGCGACCAGAGCGGGCATGGCAGAAACAGGTTGGCCGGGTCGGGGTTGGGCACGACGCGGTAGCTGCCGTCGTCGGGGTTGATGATCCGGCTGGCGCCGCCCGAGGGATCGCCGCAGGTCGCGATCCGGGTACCGTCGGGTGACCAAGTCGGGCACTCGCCGGTGTCTGTTGGTGCCTGGACGAGCCGCTGGCCGGAGCCGTCGGGGTTGACCACGTAGACCTGCGTGTCCCCGAGGGTGGGGTTGAACCGCGCGAACGTGATCTGGCCGTTCGCCTGACGTGGCGCCGCCCCCGCCGGAAGTGCCGCCATCATCGCGGCAAGCGCAAGCCCGAGCAAGGCAACGAAACGGATTCGATTGCTGAAGAGAAACTGCATCACGACTCCCTCTGCCTGGCGTTCATCTGGCCTCCCTCCCGTTTGGAGCGTAGAAGGCTCCTCCGGTGGGGTTTCAGCCGAGTTGCAAACGGATCACAGCCGCTGCCAGCGGCTTAGGCCTGCGCCCGCTAGTGAACCCAGAGCTGGTCGAGCAGGACGCCCCAGAGGGGGTGGTACTGGTAGTCGCCGTCCCGCTTCGAGACGAGGTCGGTGAGCTTCGGCGTGACCATCGGGAGCCAGACAGCTTGGTCGACGAGCTCGTGGTCGACCCTCGCCCAGAACCGATCGGCCTGTTGGGGTCGTGCCGTCTGGAGGCTCTCGGCTCGCTCGATCTGCCGGTCGATCGCCGGATTGCAGAAGCGACCGGGGTTGTTGCCGGTCGAGATCTCGCTGCAGGTCAGCTTTAGGGCGATGAAGTCGGAGGCGGCGGGGTAGTCGGCGGCCCAGTCGCCGGAGATGATTTGGGCGCGGTTGCGTGGATTGGCGGAGATCGCGACGAACTTCGTGTCGGAGACGACGTCGAGCGACGCGCGGTAGCCGAGCCGGCGTAGTGCGCTGACGACGGCCTGGCCTTCGCCGCGGAAGATCGGCTCGGGTGTGTCGAGGACGCTGACCTTCATTCCGCGTGTTCCCGAAGCGCGGACCAGCCGAGTGGCCTTGGCGAGATCGGGAGCGCTCCAGACGCCGCCCGTGCGCGGGTGGAGGGTATAGGGGCAATACCGCCGGTAGCCCGGCATTTCCGGTGGGAGGATCTGACAGCTCGGTCGCGCGACCTGAGGACCGCCGTAGAGCCGGACGATGCTGTTGCGGTCAAAGGCTAGGTTGAGCGCCTGCCGCGCACGCAGATCGTCAAACGGGGGAACGCGTGCGTTGAGGACGACGTAGTCGGTTTGCAGCGCCGGATTGACGTGTAGCTGCGCCGCATAGTGGATTTCGGCCCGGCGGCGAAGCTTGCGAGGCAGGGCTCCGTAGTCGAGCAGCCAGTCGGCGCGTCCCTGTTCGACCTCGGTCAGCGCCTGCCTGGGTGGCACGCCGAGCTTCCACAGGATCTGATTCGGGTAGCCCTCCGGCTGAGCGGCGTTCGACCACTCGCGGAAGTGCGGGTTGCGAACGAGGCGGAGCCGATGATCCGGTCGGTACGAGGCGATCATGTACGGCCCAGTGGCCGGGAGCGGCTTCCTGCCGGTGTCGTGAAGCGGCGAGCCTGTCGGCAGCACGTAGGCGAAGGGCAGCGCCAGCTTGTACAGGAAGTCTGGATCGGGCCCCGTGAGTCGGAAGGTCACGGTTCGGGTGCGGTCGTCGGTGACGATCCCCTTGCTGAGGTCGCATCGAGTGCGGGCGCAGATGCTGGCTCCGAGGATCCCGCTGTAGAAGCTGGTGCCCGGCGAGCCGAGCCTGAACAGCCGCTCGATCGAGAAGCGCACGTCGTCGGGGCGCAGCGGCTTGCCATTCGAATAGCGGATCCCGTTGCGAAGGCTGAAGGTGTAGGTCGTGCCTCCGTCGGCCGCCGTCGGAAGCTCGGTGGCCAGGTCGGGCACGAGCGTGGCGCCGTCGCTGCCGCCGACATGCTTGAAGCTGACGAGACCGTCGTTCGTCATCCCCAGCAGCGTCGTTGGCTGGAGTTCGATCGGGCCTGCGGGATCGATCGAATCGAAGCGCCCTGAAGGATTCAGCAGCGTGAGGGTGCCGCCGCGGTGGCTCGCCGGCTCGGCCTGTACTCCGACCCATGCGTTGCCGCCGGCGAGACCGACCCCGTCGGGGCGGTAGCCGACCTCGACGCGGTGGACGACCGAGGCCGTCGCCGGCTTGATCTCTACGAGCCGGCCGTCGAACTGGTCACTGACCCAGACGCCCTTCGCGTCGGCGGCGATGCCGTACGGGCCGTCGCCGACCGGGATGGTGTCTTCGACGACTCCGCTGCGCGTGTCGATCTTCGAGACGGTCCCGTCGAGGCTGTTCGTGACCCAAGCAGCACCGGCTGCATATGCGATTCCGGCAGGTCCCTCACCGACGCTGATCGTGCGGATGACGCGGTCGGTGCGGAGATCGATCTGTGTGACGGTCCGCCCCGGCTCACTTGCGGCCCAGAGCGACCCACCGCCAGCCACGACTGCCGTCGGCGCGTCCTCGAGATCGACCTTGCCCACGACCCGACCGGAACTCGGGTCGATGCGGGAGACGCTGCTATCGCCCGCGTTCGCCACCCACGCTGCGCCACCCCCGAAGGTGACACCACTCGGACGCGAACCGACGCGGATCGTCTCGACGACGTGGTCGGTCGCCGGATCGACTCGCGAGACCGTACCGTCGAGACTGTTCGCCACCCAGACCGCACCGGCCCCGACCGCCACTCCGTCGGGTCCAGCCCCGACCGCGATCGTTTGCCGCAGCTGACGCCGCTTCAGATCGACCCGAGCAAGCGACTGGGTGTCGGACGACGTCACCCAGAGAGAGCCGAGGCCGGTCGCGACCGCGGTGGGGGGTGCAGCCAGGGGAACGGCGAAGCGCAACTGTCCCTGTGGGCCGATGAGCGTGAGCGCGTTCACGTTCGACGAAGCGTGGCTGCCCCGTGAGGAATCCACCGAGAGCGGCATCCCGACGGCGAGACCAACGGCTACCGACGCGGCGAGTACGAGCAGCCCTTTGCGTCGCCACCTTGCGAGACCTATCGGCCCCGCGAGAGGAGAGCCGCCGGGCGGCGGCAGCCTGATCTGCGTTGCCATCGGGGGCAGGTCGAGCTGGTCGTCCTGGCGAAGGATCGCCCGCTCGACCTCCTTCAGTGCCGGACCCGGTTCCAGACCGAGCTCGTCAGCGAGCAAAGCTCGGGTGGCCCGGTAGCCCTCGAGTGCCTCCGCCTGACGGCCGCAGCGATAGAGAGCGAGCATCAACTGGCCGCGCAAGCGCTCGCGCAATGGGTGCTCGGCGGCGAGCAGCTCCAGCTCCGCGACCAGCGCAGCATGCTGCCCCAGCTCGAGCTCTGCCTCGATGCGCTCCTCGACCGCCGCTAGCCGAAGCTCCTCGAGACGGTCCACCTCCAACCGGGCGAAGGGTTCGAACTCCAAGTCGGCGAGCGGACGGCCTCGCCAGAGCGATTCGGCCTCCCGCAACAGGGCGACCGCAAGGCTCGGCTCGCCGCTCGCGCGCGCCTGCTGCCCCTCCGCGGCGAGCTGCTCGAAGGCGTGGAGGTCGAGCTCGCCCGGCTCGACCCGAAGCAGATACCCGGGCGGTCGCGCCACCAGCCTCGCCGTGCCGTCCACCGCTTCGAGGACCTTGCGCAGACGCGAGACCTGCACCGTCAGCGAGCGACCGGCAGCCTGCCCCTTCTGCTCCGGCACCAGCTCCTCAACCAGCCGGTCGCGGGAGACCACCCGGTTCGCGCTCAGGAGGAGGAACGCCAACAGGGCACGCTGCCTCGGCCCACCCACCGGCACCGCAACGCCGTCTGCCCGAACTTCGAGCGGACCAAGGATCCGGAATTCCAGGCCAGAGCCTGCCACGTTGCCCTCGGCCGTGAAGTGTCCTCTTCCAGCCGGCTTTTGCCAAGCCCGCGGCAGCTCTGTGATCGGACCGCAATCCAGCTGCAACCCTCGGCTGCCACCGTGCGCGGCGCCATGCTCTATGCAGCCAAGTGCTACTGGCCCGGCGTCTCTCCGATCGAGCTTGGAGAGGTCGGAAGTCGAGCGGGAGGAGCGGCTGATATGGGGGCCGCAAGGCGAGGCCGCACGCGATATCTCGGCTCGATCCTTTTCCCGAAGGACGAGCTTGTGCTCTGCCTCTTCGACGCGCCCTCACCGGTGGCCGTCAAAAGAGCAAGCGAACAGGCCGGCATACCCTGCGAGCGCGTCATGCCGACGATCTGGCTCGCACCGCCGCAGATTGCGGCCGTGCTCGATTGAGCCTGGCATGAGCTCTTCGCGCTACAGGTCGGCGACTTGCTGCTCGGGCTGCGGCACGAGCGGGATGGCGTCGTCGACCAGCGAGATCGTCTGCGTCTCCGCCGTCAGCGCCGCGTCGAGGTCGACCTCCGACGGCTCGATCGGCGACGCGCAGTAGGGGCACATCTGCCAGAGCGGCTCGAGCGGGGCCCGGCACGTCGCGCAGGGATGGCGGAGCATGGTCGTGCAGACCGGGCAGGCGAGGTAGTCGGGCTCGACGGCCGAGCTGCAGACCGGACACGTCGGTTGCGCCCGCATGAGCTGCTGCTCGAGCGCCTGCACCTCGACCCGACGCGACCGCACGTCCTCGATCGTCTCCGAGGGACGGAAGAGGAGGTAGACGACCGGGCCGATGTACGGCGGCATCAGCCCCAGCAGCGTCGCCATGGCCACGAGGAACGGATCCCGGATCCGCCGGCGGGCGTCCTTGTAGACCCAGAAC
Source organism: Gaiellaceae bacterium (assembly GCA_035764085.1). GTDB lineage: Bacteria > Actinomycetota > Thermoleophilia > Gaiellales > Gaiellaceae > Palsa-739. The sequence goes on along the minus strand of DASTZY010000108.1, from coordinate 50,781 downwards.
GCGAGCGCCAGCCAGAAGACGACGGCGAGGACGATGACGAGGTTCCGCGCGATCACGAAACCGGTCGAGTGGAAGAAGTCGTGGAAGCTCGACAGCGCGGCGCCGGTCACCTCCCACAGATCCCCGCGTGGGCGACGCCCAAACGCGGCGCGCCCGAGCTCCTACCATCGTCGCGTGACCGATCTCCGTACCGAGCGCCTGCTGCTCAGGCAGTGGCGCGACGAGGATCTCGAGCCGTTCGCCGCGCTGAACGGGGACCCCGAGACGATGCTGTACTTCCCTGCGCCGCCGACACGGGAGGAGAGCGACGCGCTCGCGGAGCGCGCGCGCAGGCAGATCGAGGACGAGGGCTGGGGGCTCTGGGCCGTCGAGGTCCGCGGCGGCGCGCCGTTCATCGGCTTCGTCGGACTCTCGCGGCCCGGCTTCGACGAGCACTTCACGCCCGCGGTCGAGGTCGGCTGGCGGCTCGCCCGCGAGCACTGGGGGCAAGGCTACGCGACCGAGGCGGGCCGGGCGGCGCTGGCGTTCGGCTTCGAGGAGCTCGGGCTGGAGGAGATCGTCTCCTTCACCTCCGTCCTCAACGAACCGTCATGGCGCGTCATGGAACGGCTCGGGATGAGCCACGACCCGGCCGACGACTTCGAGCATCCCCGCGTTCCGGTCGGCCATCCGCTGCGACCGCACGTGCTCTACCGGCTGACACGCGCCGACTGGGCGGCCTCCTCTCCGTTTGACGATCTGCCGGATCAAGCACAATGGCGGAGGAGTGGCAGGCAGCAACGGTCGTAACGGAAGGGGGCCGCAGCGTCGGCAGCCTGCGCGCGCCGATCTCGAGCTCGAGCGGTTGCTCGCCGCGCGCCACAGCCGCATGCGCCGCCGGCACCGCAAGCGGCGCAGCATCCTGCTCCTGCTGGCGCTCCTGCTCGTCTCGATCGTCGCGCTGGTGCTGGCGACCGTCGCGTTCACCGGCAGCCAGATCTTGCTCTCGACCTGCAAACTGTCGGACCTCCGCCCACTGGCGCTCGGCGAGAACTCGTTCCTCTACACGAACCACATGCGCCTGCTCGGCGTGGTCCCGTCCGCGACGAACCGCCAGCCACTGCCGCTGAGGAGGATCTCGCACTGGCTGCCCGAGGCCACCGTCGCGATCGAGGACGCCCGCTTCTGGCAGCACGGCGCCCTCGACTACCAGGGCATCGCCCGCGCCTTCTACCAGGACCTCTCGAAGGGGCACGTCGTGCAGGGCGGCTCGACCATCACCCAGGAGCTGGTCAGGAACCTCTTCATCGGCAACCCACAGCGGACCCTCTCGCGCAAGGTCAAGGAGGCGTGTCTCGCGGAGAAGTTCTTCCGGCAGCACACGCGGACGCAGATCCTGGCCGACTACCTCAACGAGGTGTTCTACGGGAGGCACGCGTTCGGCGCCCAGGCCGCCGCGCAGACGTACTTCTCGAAGAGCGCATCCGAGCTGACGCTCGCACAGGCCGCGCTGCTCGCCGGCCTGCCGCAGGCACCCACGGTCTACGACCCGATCCGCAACCCTCGCGCCGCGATCGCCCGCCGGAACGACGTGCTGCGGGCGATGTGGAAGAACGGCTACATCACCGCGGCGAAGCTGCGGCAGGCGTCGCGGAAGCCGGCCCTGTTGAAGCCGGGTCACCTCTACACGCAGCTCCACCAGCCGAACTTCTTCGGCTGGGCGACGCAGCAGCTCGCCAAGCTCAAGAGCCTCCGCGGACAACACCAGGTCGAGCTCGGCGGACTCAAGGTCAGGACGACGCTCGACACGCGACTGCAGGGCCTCGCGGCGCACGCCGTCACCTCCGTCCTCAACTCGCCCGGCGACCCGGCGGCTGCGATCGTCTCGATCGACCCCCGCACCGGCGCCGTCAAGGCGATGGTCGACTACCTCCCCGACGGCCGCAAGATGCAGTTCAACCTCGCCACCCAGGCCCACCGCTCGACGGGCAGCTCCTTCAAGCCGATCACGCTTGCGACCGCGCTCAGCGAAGGCGACTCGCTCTACTCGACGTTCTACGGGCCGCCGGAGCTGTTCATCACCGACCCGGCATGCGCTACGAACAACGGCCCCTGGGACGTGCACAACTACGCCGACGAGGCGGCCGGGACGATGGATCTCCTCGACGCGACGGCGAACTCGGTGAACACGATCTTCGCCCAGCTCATCTCGAAGGTCGGGGTGCGCAACGTCAAGGCGATGGCGCACAAGCTTGGGATCACGAGCAGTGGAAGCAATTTCAAGACGGTGTGTGCGATGACGCTCGGTTCGGTCGGCTTCACCCCGCTGGAGATGACCGACGTGTACGCGACATTCGCCTCGGGCGGCATCCACCACGCGCCGCAGGCGTTCGAGAGCGTGCGCGGGCCGAACGGGAAGCTGATCGAGAAGCTCACCACCGCGGGCCAGCGCGTTCTCGGGCCGAACGTCGCTGCGGAGCTCACGTACGCCCTGCAGGGCGTCGTCCAGCACGGCACGGGCACCGCGGCGGCGCTCGGCAGCCGTCCCGTCGCGGGCAAGACCGGCACCGCCGAGAACTTCCAGGACGCCTGGTTCTGCGGCTACGTGCCGCAGCTCGCGACGTGCGTCTGGGTCGGCTACCCGGCCGGCGAGATCCCGCTCTACAACGTCGAAGGCGTGTACCAGGTCGCCGGCGGAACGCTGCCGGCGGAGATCTGGCACGACTACATGGCGCCTGCCGTCGCGAACCTCCCGGTTCTCAACTTCCCGCAACCGTCGCTCGTCGGGACCTCGATCAACGGCGACGGCACCTACTCCTACTCGCAGTACTCCTCGCCGACCGGGTGAGATTCTCCGCGGCGCGGGCAAGGGAGCGCCGTGGCCCCGTTTCCGCTGAACCGGCTCGACGACCTCGTCGGCCAGACGCTCGAGCGCGTCATCCGCGTCAAGCACAAGCGGCGCCTGAGCCGGCGCGGCAGCGCGCGGGCGATCGACCCGGCGCCGGGCGGCTGGGCGGGCACGGCGTCGTTCGCGCCGAGGGCGGGCTGCCGCGTCGAGCCCTTCGTGGACGGGACCGAGGCGCTGCCGCGGATCGCCGACGCGATCCGCTCGGCACGGTCGCACGTCCACCTCGCGGGCTGGCACTTCGATCCCTCGTTCCGGCTCGAGGACGGCGGGCCGACGCTGCGGGAGCTGCTGCGGGAGGCGGCCGAGCGGGTCGACGTGCGCGTGCTCGCGTGGGCGGGCGCGCCGCTGCCGCTGTTCCATCCCGACCGGCGCGAGGTACGACAGGCGCGCGACGAGCTCATCCGGGGGACGCGGATCTCGATGGCGCTCGACGCACGCGAGCGGCCGTTCCACTGCCACCACGAGAAGCTCGTCGTGGTCGACGACGAGACGGCGTTCGTGGGCGGGATCGACCTGACCGGCCTGGGCGGCGACCGGCTCGACCGGAGCGACCACCCGCGCCGCGACGGACTCGGCTGGCACGACACCGCGTCGCGGCTCGAGGGGCCGATCGTGGGCGACGTCGCGCGGCACTTCCTGATGCGCTGGAACGTCGTGGCCGACGGGAACCCGCCCGCGCCGGGCGAGCCGGCGGCGGTCGACGGCGGTCTCGAGGCGCAGCTGGTGCGGACGGTTCCCGAGCGGATCTACGACCCCTGCCGGGACGGGGAGTGGTCGATCCTCGAGAGCTACCTGCGGGCCCTACGGTCGGCCGAACGGTTCATCTACCTCGAGAGCCAGTTCCTCTGGTCACCCGAGGTGACCTTCGTCCTCGCCGAGAAGCTGCGTCACCCGCCCTGCGACGACTTCCGGGTGATCGCGCTCCTCCCGGCGCACCCGAACAACGGCGCCGACGACAGCCGCGGCCAGGTCGGGCTCCTCATCGACGCCGACAAGGAGTCCGGCGAGGACACGACCCGCTTCCTCGGCTGCACGCTCTACCAGCCCGGGCCGGGCGGCAACCCCGTCTACGTCCACTCCAAGGCCGCCGTGATCGACGACGCCTGGCTCACCATCGGCTCGGCGAACCTCAACGAGCATTCGCTGTTCAACGACACCGAGGCGAACGTCGTCGTCCGCGACCCCGCGCTCGCGCGCGAGGTGCGCCTGCGGCTGTGGGAGGAGCACCTCGAGCGGCCGCGGGAGGAGATCGACGGCGACCCGGCGCGGGTGTTCGACGAGCTGTGGAAGCCGCTCGCCGACGAGCGGCTCGAGCGCCGGAAGCAGGACGGCTGGGCCGATGGGAAGCTGACGCTCCTGCCGCACGTCTCCCGCCGCAGCGAGGCACTCTGGGGGCCGCTGAACGGCCTCTTCGTCGACGGCTAGTCGAGCGCCGCTACGACGAGATTGAGATTGCCGCGCCAGATGTCCTCCGGGGTCGGAGGGAGGACGTCGTCCCAGATCGCGGCGAAGCTGCTGCGCAGCTGCTCCATCCGGGCGGTGCGGGCCATGAACCAGATGTGCAGGTGCTCGCTGCCCTCGCCGTAGCGGAGCACGTGGACGAGCCCGACACCGTCGACCGAGCGGACGGCGCGCTCGATGCGGCTGCTGAGGACGCCGAGCTCGGCCGCGAGCTCCTCGGGGAGATCCCCTGGCGCCGAGTAGTGCCCACGCGGCTCGAGGAGAACGACGACGGGCAAGCCGCTCGGCTTGTCGAGGGGTCGTAGTCGCCAGCGCTCGTTCGTCCAGATGTAGGCGTCGTCCGGCGCCTCGCAGGCACGGCAGTCCACGCCACCCTCGCCGTGGCGCGGCTTCTCGCGCTCGACCGGCGGCTCCAGAGTCCGCACCCGCAGCTCGCCCTCGAACGGCCACGACTCCCACTCCTCGACCGGAGGCACGCTCGTGCGCTCGCGGACCCTCTCCCAGAACTGCTCCGGGGTCTCCGGCATCGGAGGCCGAGGATAATCGCGCAGCTGGTCTGGGCGAAGAGCTGCGCTCTTCGCCCGAGGAGACGGAACTCCGCGGGCCGGAAGCGCGGTTTCCGGCCCGCTCCGTGCAGTCTCTGTTTGTGGATCCCTGGACGGGATCGCTCCCTCGCGCGCTCGCGCGCGGCTGAGGCCGGCGCGAGCGCAGTGCGGCCTGCGGCTAAGTGCGGCTGCGCCGTGTCTTAGCCTCCGGCCCTTCGCCTGGGTTCTGGTTCGAACGGCTCCGAACCCCCACCTAGGCAAGGGCGGCGGCCTAACGGTGCGTTAGGTCGCCGCCGGACTAGCGAGCGAGCACGCCGCAGGCATGCCCGCTCGCGACGGAAGCGCGGCTCGAACCTCGCGTCAGCCCCTGAAGGCTCTACTGCACGGAGCCAACGGGAGACCGCGTCTCCCGTTGGCGCAGTTCCTTGACACCCGGGCGAAGAGCGCAGCTCTTCGCCCGGCACCTAGAAACCGGCCTTACAGGCCGACTCGCCCATGCGCGTTTGTACCGCGGGCTCCATGGCCTCGAGCGCTTCGAAGCAGTCGTGGCACAGGCCGGTGGCGGCTTTCGCCTTGCGCAGGAGCAGGCCGCGCTCGTCCACCGGCAGCACCCCGATGGTGAGGAGGAAGCGGTTCACCAGGAGCTCGAGGTCCTTCGGTCCCGTGGCGTGCACGGTCTTCAGGGGCGCCTCCAGCCGATGCATGCGCAGGATCATCCGCTGCGCATCCCGGAACACTCGGCGTTGCCTGGCCGAGAGCGTGCACTTCGGCGGCCCGGCGGCCGACGCCCGCGTCGCGATCCGGGGGTGCGACCCGCCGCCGCAGCCGGCGGCGAGCGCGACCGTTGCTGCCAGCGCAGCAAGCGCTGCGGCGCGCCGGATCAGATCTGCCAGACCCCTTCCCGGATGAGCGGGACCCGTCGGCCTCGCCCGTTGACGCCCGTCGCCTCCAGCTCCGGGTTTCCGATCATCACGTCCAGATGCGTGGCGGAGCGATTCACGCCGCGTGCAGGTGTTTCCGAGCGAGTGCCGCCGAAACCGCTGCCGAATGCGATGTGGGCCGCGGCGTTCTCGTCGAGCAGCGTGTTGTAGTAAATCCGGCCGCTCCGGCCGATGCGCGACGAGGCGTCGACGAGCGCCACCTCGCCCAGCCGCCGCCCCCCTCGGTCGGTGTCGATGTAGGCGGCGACGAAGTCACGATCGTCGTCGGAGTCGGCCTCGAGCCGCATGAGCCGCCCCTTCGAGAACTCGCCGCGAAGACCATGGATCAGCCGGCCGCGGAACGAGAGCGGGAACGTGCACCGGAACGTCCCGCTCGTCAGACGCGGGTCGGGGCTCGTGAAGACCTCCTCGGTCGGGATGTTCGACGCGACGAGGCGTCCGTCGACGAGCTCCTCCGGGCCGCCGAGCCAGCGCGTCCCCTCGGCGAAGCCGACGTCGAGCTCGGTGCCGGGGCCGCGGAACTCGAGCCGCTCGAGCCCGAGCTTCGTCAGCCGTGTGGACCGGCGGTCGAGCATGCGCAGGTGCTTGCTCCAGCCGCTCGTTCCCTTGCCGTCCTCGTCGGTGAGGCGGCAGAACCGGAGGAGGTCGGCGGCGAGGCGGCGCTTCCCCTCGAGGGGCTTCAGCCTGGGGTAGACCTGGCCCGCCCAGTGGTCGGTCGGCCAGCCGGCGATCGCCCAGCGCGCGCGCAGGTTGAGCTGTGCTCGCCGCAGGAACGCCAGCTGCTGGGAGAAGCGCGTGTAGTCCGCTGCGATCCGCTCGGGCGGCACGCCGTCGAGATAGCCGGCCGTTCCCTCGCCGGTGATCGCCACGAGAGCGCCGCGGGGACCGGACACCTCGCGGAAGCGCCGCCGTGCCCACGGCGAGAGCGCTCCGACGGCGTCGTCGGAGCCGTGGAGCAGCCGGGCGCGCATCACGAGCGGGTCGCCGGTGACGACGTCGACGAACCGGGCGCCGGCGCGATACGCGGACTCGGCGAGCGCGACGAACAGCTCCCGGTGCTCGGGCTCCCCCTGGACCACGAGCGTGTCTCCCTCCTCGAGGCCGAGCGAGGTCCGCACGATCGCGTCGGCGTAGCGCGCAAGCGACTCCGGTGGCAGCAGCGGTTCGCGCACCATGCGCCGGTTCTGCGTCGATCGAAGCGGTCGCAGGTCAGCGAGCCGCTTCGAGCGCCTCCGTGACGGTGTCGTGGACGAGGAAATGGCGGTCGAGCCCGGATACCTCCAGGGCCCGCTTGGTCTCCAGGCCGGGCGAGGCGAGGCGGAAGCTGCTGCGGTCGGCCATCCTCGAGCGAGCCTCGATCAGGACGCCGAGGGCCGTGGAGTCGATGAACCGGACCTCCTCGAGGTCGACCACGAGCAGCTCGGGCTCGGACGTGCAGGCGTCGAGCAGCGCGCTGCGCACCTCCTCGGCGTTGTAGAGGTCGAGCTCCCCCGCGAGCGAGACGACGACCGCGCCGTCCCGGCGGTCGACACCGGTCACGGCCGTTTCGCGTCCTCCGGAGACTCCTATATCCGGTGTCCCGGCGTCGGTCAACGATTCTCCTCCTCTCGGCAGCGAGCGGCGCGCGCGCCGCCGGAACGGCCATTCAAGCAAGAATGGCCACATGGAGGGACACGGGGAGCTCGCCGACATCGCAGCGCGGGCCGCCGGCGAGAACTTCCCCGTCGGCTCGGTCCTCTTCCCGCGCCCGCTGCGGCCGCACATCCGTGCGCTGTACTGCTACGCGCGGCTGGTCGACGAGCTCGGCGACGCCTACGAGGGCGACCGCCTGGCGGCGCTCGACGAGCTCGAGGGGGAGGTTGAGGCGGCGTTCGCGGGCGAGGCCGCGTGGCCGGTGCTGCGGAACGTGGAGCCGACGATCCGCGAGTTCGACCTGCCACGCGAGCCCTTTCTGCGCCTGATCGAGGCGAATCGCATGGACCAGCGCGTGCGCGAGTACGAGACGTGGGCGGACCTCAAGCACTACTGCGTCCACTCGGCGGATCCGTGCGGTCGGCTCGTGCTCGGCGTCCTGCGCCGCCTCGACGACTCGGAGCTCGTGGCGGCGAGCGATTCGGTCTGCACGGGGCTCCAGCTCGTCAACTTCCTCCAGGACGTGCCACGCGACCTCGAGCTGGGTCGTGTCTATCTCCCCGCGGAGGACCGCCGGACCTTCGGCGATCCGCCGCTCGACCGCCCGACCGAGGAGCTGCGCGGGCTCCTGCGGTTCGAGGCGCAGCGGGCCACGGAGTTGCTCGCCGCGGGAGAGGTGCTGCGTGACCGGATCGGGGGGCGGCTCGGTCGCGCGGTCGCGCTCTTCGCTCGTGGCGGCCTGGCGGCGCTCGACGCGCTCGAGTCGGCGGGCTGGGACGTGTTCAGCGGCCGGCCGCGGCCCTCCCGCGCCCGCCTCGCGCGCGAGGCTGCGCTCGTCCTCGTGCGATGAGCGTCGACGAGGCGTACACCGAGGTCGAGCGCATCACACGGCGCGAGGCGAAGAACTTCGCCTACGGGATCATGGTGCTGCCGCGCGAGAAGCGGCGTGCGCTCGCGGCGATCTACGCCTTCGCGCGGCGCGTGGACGACGTCGCCGACGGCGACCTGCCGGCGGAGGAGAAACGGGCGAGGCTCGAGGAGCTGCGGGCGGCGCTGGACGGCGATTCGGCGGATCCGGCGTTCGTCGCGCTGCGCGACGCGCGCGAGCGCTTCGGGATCCCGCGCGAGCCGCTCGCGGCGCTCGTGGACGGTGGGCTGCAGGACCTCGAGCAGTCCACCTACGCCGACTTCGCCGAGCTGCGCGGCTACTGCGAGAAGGTGGCCGGCGCCGTCGGGCTGGCCTGCGTCCCGGTCTACGGCTCGGACGACACGGAGCACGCGATGACGCTCGGAGTCGCGCTCCAGCTGATCAACATCATTCGCGACGTCGACGAGGACCGGTGGCTCGGCCGGGTCTACCTCCCGCAGGACGAGCTCGCCGCGTTCGGCGTGAGGGAGCTCGCTCCGTCGCCCGAGTTCCGGGAGCTGATGACGTTCCAGGCCGAGCGCGCGCGGGCGCACCTGGCCGAGGGGCTGCAGCTGCTCGACTCGCTCGACCGCCGCAGCGCCCTCTGCGTGGGCACCTTCGCGGGCTTGTATCGCGAGACGCTGGAGCGAATCGAGGCCGGCGGCTTCGACGTCTTCGGCGAGAAGACGCGGCTCTCGACTCCGCGCAAGCTCGCCGTCGTGGCCAAGGAGCTGCTGCCGTGAAGGTCGCGGTCGTCGGCGGCGGCCTCGCAGGGCTGGCCGCCGCCCTGGAGCTCGTGGACGCCGGCCAGGAGGTAACGGTCCTCGAGGCACGACCGACGCTCGGGGGCGCTGTCCAGACCCTGCCCGAGCGCGAGGGAGATCCGGCGTCGCCGCCCGACAACGGGCAGCACATCGCGCTCGGCTGTTTCACCGAGTACCTGCGTTTCCTCGACCGCATCGGCGAGAGCGGCTCCTACCTCCGCACCCGGCTCGGCCTGCCGGTGGTCGATGAGGCAGGGCGGTTCGCGACGATCGCCCCCAGCCTCCACGCTCTGCTGCGGTACTCGCATCTGCCGCTTCGAGACAGGTCCCGTCTGCCCGTCACCACGCTCCGACTGCGGACTGCCAAGCCGCATCCACAGGAAACGTTCGGAGAGCTTCTCAGGCGTCTTGGCGAGACGAGCGGATCGATCGAGCGTTTCTGGGACGTCTTCGTCCGGCCGGCGCTCAACCTCCCGGCGGACGAGGTCGACGCCGAAGCCGGCCTGTTCACCGTGCGGACGGCCCTGCTCGGCCCACGCGCGAACAGCGACCTGATCCTGCCGACGAAGCCGCTCGGCTGGATGCACGGAGACGCCGCCGGCCGCGTTCTCGGCGACCGCGTCCGGCTCGAGCGACGCGTCGAGACGCTCGACGAGCTCGATGCCGACGCGATCGTTCTCGCCGTCCCACCGCGAGAGTGCGCGCGTCTGCTCGGCGAGCCGGAGCCGCCCCTCGAGGACTCGCCGATCATCAGCGTCCACCTCTGGTTCGACCAGCCCATCCTCGATGTGCCGCTGGCGGCGTTGCTCGGGACCGACGCGCATTGGATCTTCGATCGCGGTCGTCTGCTCGGCCGTGCGCCGCGGACGGTCGGCCAATACCTGACCGTCGTCTCGAGCGGCGTGCCCGAGCTGCTCGAGGTGCGAGGACGCGAGCTCGTGGAGCGGATCGCCGGGCAGCTCACGGATCGGCTGGGGGAGGCGGAGCTGCTCTGGTCGCGCGTCAGCCGGGAGCCGTACGCGACGATCGCGCTCCGGCCGGGCGTCCGGCGGCCGGGTCTCGAGACCGCCCGACCCGGCGTCGTGCGGGCCGGAACCTGGACCGACACCGGCTGGCCGGCGACGATGGAGAGCGCCGTCCGCAGCGGCAGACGGGCGGCTCAGCACATCTTGAGCAGCGCTTCCGCCAAAGTTACGGCTTGATGGCAGCCGTAGCCGAGCTGACCCGGCTGGACGCCGCGATCGAGCGCGGCACGCGACGCCTGCTCGAGCTGCAGCGTCCGGACGGCATCTGGGTCGGCGAGCTCGAGTCCAACGTCACCATGACCGCGCAGCACCTCTTCTGGAACCACTACCTCGGCCTGCGCACGCCCGACCTCGACCGCGGGATCGCGAACGAGCTCCTGGCCCGGATGCGCGACGACGGGACCTGGGCGATCTGGTTCGAGGGCCCGCCCGACCTCTCGACGTCGATCGAGGCGTACGTCGCCTGCCGGCTCGCGGGCGTCGATCCCGGCCCGGAGGCGCTCGCCTACATCCAGCGGGAGGGCGGGATCCCGAAGAGCCGTCTCTTCACGAAGTGCTTCATGGCGCTGCTCGGCCAGTGGCCCTGGCAGCGGATGGTGCCGATCCCGCCCGAGCTCGTCCTCCTGCCGCCGTCCTCGCCCTTCTCGATCTACGCCTTCTCGTGCTGGGCGCGGCAGACGTTCGTCGCGCTGTCGGTCGCGCAGTCGCTGCGGCCGGTCCGTCCCGCCGACCTGGACCTGACGGCGATCGGCGCGATGCCGGGACGCACCCGGGCGCCGCGCCGCCCGCACGCGCTCCGCCGCCGTGCGGTCGCCGTCGCGGAGCGCTGGATCCGGGAACGGCAGGAGGCGGACGGTTCGTGGGGCGGGATCCAGCCGCCGTGGGTGTGGGGGATCCTGGCGCTCTCCGCGCTCGGCTACGGGCTCGACGACCCGACCCTGGGCAAGGCGGTCGAGGGCTGGCAGGGCTTCATGGTCGAGGACGGCGACCGGCTGCGCCCCGAGGCGTGCCAGTCGCCGGTCTGGGACACGGCGCTCGCCGTGCTCGCGCTGCGGGCCTGCGGCGCCCCCGCCGACCACGAGGCGCTGCGGAACGCCGGCGACTATCTCCTCGGCGAGGAGGTCACGATCAAGGGCGACTGGGCGGTCCGGAAGCCGGACCTCGCCCCCGGGGGCTGGGCCTTCGAGTTCGAGAACGACCACTACCCGGACGTCGACGACACGGCCGTCGTCCCGCTCGCCCTGCACGAGCTCGGCCGCGGCGAGGACGCGATCGCGCGTGGGCTCGAGTGGCTCGTCGGGATGCAGTCCCGCGACGGTGGCTGGGGCGCCTTCGACGTCGACAACACCGCGATGTGGCTCTACAAGGTCCCGTTCTGCGACTTCGGCAAGGTCACGGACGAGCCGAGCGCGGACGTCACCGCCCACTCGCTCGAGGTGCTCGGCACGCTCGGCGCCCATCGGGAGGCGGCGGAGCGCGGGACGCGGTGGCTCCTCTCGGAGCAAGAGGAGGACGGCTCGTGGTTCGGCCGCTGGGGCGTCAACCACCTCTACGGCACCGGGGCGGCGCTGCCGGGCCTGGAGGCGTGCGGCATTCCGCACGACCACCCGTCCATGCGTCGGGCGGTGGCCTGGCTCGACTCGGTGCAGCAGGAGAGCGGCGGCTTCGGCGAGGACATCCGCTCCTACGCCGATCCGGCCTGGCGCGGCCGGGCCGATTTCACCACGCCGTCGCAGACCGCCTGGGCGCTCCTGGCCTACGTGGCCGCAGGAAACGCTGAGGATTCGGCTAGCCGGAGGGCGGCAGACTATCTCTGTGCCGCGCAGCGCACGGACGGCGACTGGGAGGAGCGACACTTCACGGGCACGGGCTTCCCGCTCGCGTTCATGATCCGCTACCACCTCTACCGCATCACGTTTCCCCTACTGGCACTCGGACGACTGAGAGAAAGGTTGGCTGGATGAAGTTCCCGCTCGCATCGACGGTCTCGATCGGCAAGTACGTCGCCGCGCAGCAGCGCAAGGGCGAGCGCTACCCGCTCGTCCTGATGCTCGAGCCGACCCTCGCGTGCAACATCGCCTGCATCGGCTGCGGGAAGATCCGCGAGTACGAGTCGAACCGGGCGCGCCTCTCGGTCGAGGAGTGCGTCGATGCCGCAGTCCAGTGCCCCGCTCCCGTCGTCTCGATCTGCGGCGGCGAGCCGCTCGTCTACAAGGGGATCGACGAGGTCGTCGCGCAGGTGCTCGACCTGGGCAAGACGATCGAGCTGTGCACGAACGCGCTCCGGCTCGAGCAGTGCCTCGACTGGTTCGAGCCGTCGAACCGCCTGAGCTTCGTCATCCACCTCGACGGGATGCGCGAGATCCACGACTACGTCTGCGACTACCCGGGCCTCTGGGACATCGCGATCGACGCGATCAAGACGGCGCGCGCCAATGGCTTTCGCGTCACGACGAACACGACGATCTTCAAGGAGACCGAGGTCGGCGACGTGATCGAGATGATGCGCTACCTCACGAAGGACGTCGGCATCGACGGGATGATGATCGCGCCCGGCTACCAGTACTCCCAGATCGACCCGGCGCTGACGATGACGCGCGACGAGCACGAGGAGAAGTTCCGGGCGATCCGCGCCGCGACGAAGGAGCACGGCTACCGCTGGATTGCCTCGCCGATCTACCAGGACTTCCTCACCGGCCAGCGCGATCTCACCTGCGCGCCGTGGGGCTCGATCACGCGCAACCCGTACGGCTGGAAGGGCCCGTGTTACCTGCTCACGGACGGCATCTTCCCGACCTACGAGGCGCTGCTCGAGGGGATGGAGTGGGAGGCCTACGGCCCGGGCAACGACCCGCGCTGCGAGCACTGCGCCATCCACTGCGGCTTCGAGCCGTCGGCGGCGTACGAGGCCTCGAAGAGCCTGAAGGAGACCGTGCGGAGTCTCGCGTGGACGCTGACCGGCTGAGCTCACTCACCTTCGCCTGCGCCACGAGCGCCGAGGAGCGGGTCGCGCGGCGGCTCGGTCTCCAGGCGGTGCGCGTCGGGGTGTGCGTCGCGAACGGCGTTCCCGAGGGCCGCATCGTCTCGTTCGGGCTTGCGGGCTCGCTCGGCGAGCTGCGGGTCGGGGAGGTGCTCGACGCGACGCGCGTGGTGGACGAGACGGGCGCGACGCTGTGGGAAGGCCCGGGCCTCGGCCTGCGCGGCGCCCGTGCCGGCGTGGTCCTCGGCGGCGACGTCCTCGTGCACGACGCGGCCGAGCGGGAGCGCCTCCGCGAGGCGAGCGGCGCCGACGCGGTCGACATGGAGAGCGGCGTTCTCGCGCGCAGCGGCCGGCTCGCCGGCGTCCTGCGCGCGATCTCGGACGATGCCGCCAGCGCGGTGGAAGGCGTCGACCGGACGGTGCACGCCGACGGCCGCACGAACGTCGGCGGCCTGCTCCGCTGGATCGCCACTCGCCGCGGCGACGCGATCCGCTCCATCCAGGGCGCGTTGAAGGCGCTCCGCGCGCTCGAGGAGGCGGTGGTCGCGTGACGGGCCGCGTCCTCCTGGCTGCGCCTCGCTCGTTCTGTGCCGGCGTCGATCGCGCGATCGAGATCGTGGAGCGGCTGCTCGAGCAGTACGGGCCGCCGGTCTACGTCCGCCACCAGATCGTCCACAACGAGCACGTCGTCCGCCGGCTCGAGAAGCTCGGCGCCGTCTTCGTCGAGGACGAGCAGGAGATCCCGGAAGGCGAGATCTGCGTCCTCTCCGCCCACGGCGTGTCGCCGGCGGTGAAGGAGAACGCGCAGCAGCGCGGGCTGCGGGTCGTGGATGCGACGTGCCCGCTCGTGAACAAGGTGCACGCCGAGGCGCGGCGCTACGCCGACAGCGGCCACCTCGTCGCGCTCGTCGGTCACAAGAACCACGTCGAGGTGATCGGGACGCTCGGCGAGCGGCCCGACTCGACGGTCGTGATCGAGTCGCCGGAGCAGGCCCGCGAGCTCGCGACCGACAAGCCCGTTGCGGTGGTCACGCAGACGACCCTCTCCCTCGACGACGTCGCACCGATCGTCGACGCGCTCGAGGATCACCTCGGCACGCTGCGGCGGCCGCACGCCGACGACATCTGCTACGCGACCCAGAACCGGCAGGACGCGGTGAAGGAGATGGTCGCGCAGGGCGCGACGCTGGTGCTCGTGATCGGCTCGGAGACGAGCTCGAACGCGCAGCGACTCGTCGAGGTCGCGCAGGCCGCCGGCGCGCAGGCGACGCTCGTCGACGGCGAGAGCCCGCTCGACGAGGAGCTGCTGAACGGCCACGGGACGATCGGCCTCACCGCAGGCGCGTCCACGCCCGAGGAGCTCGTCCGGGCCACCGCCGCGCGGCTCGCCGAGGCGGGCTACGCGCTGCCCGAGGAGATCGAGGTCGCGAAGGAGGACGTCCATTTCCGGCTGCCGAAGGAGGTCGCGCAGGCATGACCAGCGTCGAAGTCCCGTACTCGATCGCCGCGGCCCTCCCGTCGCTGTCGGTGATGGACATCACCAACGACGTCTCCCGCGAGGTGGCCGGGTCCGGCGTGAGCTCGGGCATCGCCTACCTCCACACGGCGAGCACGCTCTCGCTCGTACGCGTGCAGGAGCGTGAGACGGGCTTCTTCGAGGATCTCGAGTCGCTGCTCGAGCGCGTCGTGCCTGGGAAGCTGCGCTCCCGCGAGCGGCTGCTCGCCTTCCTGCTGGGGCCGCGGTCGGAGCAGGTGCCGTTCGCCGACGGGGCGCTCTGCCTCGGCCAGTGGCAGCGCATCCTCCTCTTCTCGCTCGACGCCCAGCACCGGCCCGACTGGACGCTGACGCTTCTCGGCTGACGCCCCCGTGCGTGCGCGGGAGCTGACTCTCCACGAGGCCGAGCGGCCGCTGGGCTGGCGGTACGCGGAGCCGTACGCGGTCTACGACGCCGAGGGCCCGCTCCGGCGCGATCTCGGCTTCTTCGCGGTGGAGGACGCGGGAGGCGACCTCGTCGGCTTCGGCTGCGTCGGCGCCGAGGCGCGTGTGCCCGGCGTGGAGGAGGAGCCCGGCACCGTCGACGTCGGCTACGGGCTGCGCCCCGACCTGACCGGGCAGGGCCTCGGTCGGGAGTTCGTCGGCGCGGTGCTCGCGCACGTGACCGATGAGCACCCGAGCGCGCTGCAGAGGATGTCGATCCTCCGCTGGAACGCGCGCTCCCGCCGGGTCGCGCAGGCGCACGGATTTCGCGTCGTCGGCGAGGCCGGCGAGTTCGACGTGCTCGTGCGCGAGCCGCCGCGCCCCACGGGCGGCGAGGAGTACCGTCATCCCTGAGATGCTTGTCCTGAGCCGCAGCCAGGTGGAGGAGCTGCTCGACCTCGACGCGCTTCTCGACGCGCTCGCGGCCGCCCACGCGGAGCTCTCCGCCGGGCAGGCCTCGCTCGTGCCGCGGGTCGGCGCCTATGCCGGGGACGCGGGGATCCTCGGCGCGATGCTCGCCTACGCCCCGTCCGGCGGCCTCGGCTGCAAGCTCGTGACGCTCTTCCCGGAGAACCGCGACCGGCCCACGCACCAGGCGACGATCGCGCTCTTCGACCCGGCCACGGGAACGCCGGTGGCGCTGATGGACGGGACGTACATCACCGCGATGCGCACCGCGGCGGCCGCGGCGCTCGCCACGCGGCTGCTTGCGCGGCCCGACGCGCGCGTGCTCGCGATCCTCGGCACGGGCGTGCAGTCCCGCTCGGCGCAGGAGATGTTCCCGCGGGTGCGCCAGTTCGCGGAGGTGCGGGTCGCCGGACGCGGCGAGTTCGAGGACGCCGTCCGCGGCGCCGACGTCGTCCACGCGACGACCGCCTCGCCGGAGCCGGTCGTCCGCTTCGACTGGTTGAGCCCGGGTGCCCACGTGAGCTCCGTCGGCTACGGCGCGGGCGGTTCGGAGCTCGACCCGGCGATCGTCGAGCGCGCGGACGTCGTGGTGGTCGAGCAGCGGGACTCGGCGTTCGCGCCGCTCCCGGCCGGCGCGCCGGAGCTGGATCCGCGTGGCCGTGACGGCGTCGTCGAGCTCGGCGAGATCGTCGCCGGCACGGCGCCCGGGCGCAGCTCGGAGGATCAGATCACGCTGTACAAGTCGGTCGGCGTCGCCGTCCAGGACCTCGCTGCTGCGGCGCTCGTGCTCGCAGCCGCGCGGGAACGCGGCGTGGGCCAGGAGATCGAGCTGGAGGAGATACACGCATGAACAGCAACGACTTCAAGCCCGGCCTCGAGGGGGTCGTCGCGGTCGAGACCGAGATCATGGAGCCCGACCGCGAGGGCGGCACGCTGCGCTACCGCGGGGTCGACGTCGAGCCGCTGATCGGCGAGTACCCCTACGAGAACATCTGGGGCCTCCTCGTGGACGACGACAGCCACTCTCGCATGCCGCTCCCGGAGCCGTTCGAGCCCGTGGGCATGACCGGCCGTGCGCCGGCCGATCTCCAGGCGCAGACGGCGCGGCTGTCCGGCCTGTGGGGGCTGGGCAAGCTCAACGAGATCTCCGACGACCAGGCCCGCGAGGACCTAGGCCGCATCTCCGGCCAGATGATGTCGATCGTCGCCCGTTCGGCGCGGCTGGCCGACGGCCGTGACGACGAGGTTCCCGCCGAGACGGTCGAGCAGGGCAAGACGGCGGCGGAGAGGTTCCTGCTGCAGTGGCGCGGCGAGGCCGATCCCAAGGCGGTCAAGGCGATCGACACGTACTGGATCTGCACGGCCGAGCACGGCGTGAACGCGTCGACGTTCACCGCGCGAGTCGTCGCCTCGACCGGGGCGGACTGCGGTGCGGCGCTCTCCGCGGCGGTCGGCGCGCTCTCCGGCCCGCTGCACGGCGGTGCGCCCGCGTACGTGAAGCCGATGCTGGACGAGGTCACGGCGATGGGCGACCCGGAGAAGTGGGTGCGCGACACGCTCGACTCGGGCAAGCGGATCATGGGCTTCGGCCACCGCGTCTACCGCGCCGAGGACCCGCGGTCGCGGATCCTCAAGCAGACCGCGCGCGAGCTCGGGTCGCCGCAGATCGAGATCGCCGAGCAGCTCGAGGAGGCGGCGCTGGCCGAGCTCGAGCGGCGCAAGCCGGATCGCCCGCTGAAGACGAACGTCGAGTACTACTCGGCCCTCGTCCTCGACGTCGCCGAGGTGCCGCCGCCGCTGGCCCCCGCGATGTTCGCGTGCTCGCGCGTCGCCGGCTGGTCGGCCCACATCCTCGAGCAGAAGCGGACCGGTCGCCTCTTCCGGCCGTCGGCGCGGTACGTCGGTCCGGGGCTCCGCACGCTCCAGGAGGTCTAGGCTCCCGACTGTGAGACGGCTCGCCCCTCTACTCGTCGCGGTCCTCGCGCTCGCCGCCTGCGGTGGAGGCGGCGGGGGCGGCTCGAACGACCAGGCTCAGATCAAGAGCGCCTATGAGCAGTTCTTCTCCGGCAAGTCGACCGTCGACGAGCGGGTCGCGCTGCTCCAGAACGGCCGGCGGTACAAGGCGCTGGTCTCGAGCTTTGCAGCCAATCCGCTCGCCAAGAACGCGAGCGCGACCGTGTCGTCGGTGAAGCTCCAGGGCCCCGACAAGGCGAACGTCGTGTACGTGGTCAAGCTCGGCGGCACCGCGCTGCCCAGGCAGACGGGAACCGCCGTTCGTGAGAACGGCAAGTGGAAAATCCAGGCCACGAGCCTCTGCAAGCTCGTGGCGCTGAGCGGATCGACTCCGTCCGTCTGCAAGTCGTAACGTCCGCGCTGTGAGCTCCCTCGCGCTGTTCCGGCAGCGTCACGCCCGCGAAGTCGCGCTCGCGGCGCTCTGCGCGATCCTCTTCCTCACCTTCCTCGACAACACGATCGTCAGCGTCGCGCTCGCCGACATCCAGTCCTCGCTCAGCACCAGCGTCACCGGACTGCAGTGGATCGTCGACGGCTACATGCTCGCGTTCGCCGCCCTGATGCTGACCGGCGGGACCCTGGGCGACCTGTTCGGGCGGAAGAAGGTGATGCTCGCAGGCGTGGCGATCTTCTGCGGCGGCTCG
This sequence comes from Gaiellaceae bacterium, assembly GCA_035764085.1. Classification (GTDB taxonomy): domain Bacteria; phylum Actinomycetota; class Thermoleophilia; order Gaiellales; family Gaiellaceae; genus Palsa-739. The sequence continues at coordinate 32,596 of DASTZY010000108.1, read as the reverse complement.
GTCGTCGCCGCCGTCGCCGCGAGCACGGGCGTGCTCATCGCGGGACGTCTCGTGATGGGGCTCGGCGCCGCTGCTTCCGAGCCCGGCACGCTCTCACTCATCCGGCACATCTACCCGGAGCGCAGGGAGCGGGCCCGCGCTCTCGGCGTCTGGGCGGCCGTCTCCGGCCTTGCGCTAGCGCTCGGCCCCGTGATCGGCGGCGTCCTCTCGGACGGCCCCGGCTGGCGGAGCATCTTCTGGTTCGGGTTCGGCTTCGGGGCCCTCGCGCTCGGCGTCGCCGCCGTGACGCTCGCCGAGAGCAAGGATCCGGAAGGCCGAAGGCTCGACGTGCCCGGTCTGGTCACGGGCGCGTGCGCGATCACCGCGGTGACGTTCGCCGTCATCGGCGGCGAGAACCGCGGCTACGGGACGTGGTGGATCGACGGCCTCTTCGTCCTCGCCGCCGTGCTCGCCGTCGCCTTCGTCGAGATCGAGCGGCGGGCGCCGGACCCGGTTCTGCGGCTCGAGTTCCTCCGCAACCCCACCTTCGCGGCGGCCAACGTCGTCGCCTTCGCTACGAATCTCTCGGTCTTCTCCGTCTTCTTCTTCACCGCGCTCTACCTGCAGCTGATCTCGAACTTCACCGGCAACCAGATCGCGCTCGTCTTCACCTCGCTCGCGGTGACGATGATCGTGGCCGGCCTCCTGGCCGGGCACTGGACCGCGCGGGTCGGGCCGAAGGTGCCGATGGTGCTCGGCTGCGGCCTCGCCGGGCTCGGGCTCCTGCTCGTGGATCGTCAGCTCACGGCGACGACGAGCATCTCCGCGCTCGCGTGGCCGCTCGCGATCGCGGGAGTCGGATTCGGGATCGCGCTCGTCACGATGACCGCGTCCGTGCTCGGCATCGTCCCGCCCGAGCAGTCGGGCATGGCCGCGTCGACGGTGAACACGAGCCGCGAGCTCGGCGGCGTCTTCGGCGTCGCGGTCCTCGGTGCGGTCGTCAACGCCCAGCTGACGAGCGGGCTCAACGAGAAGCTCGTCAGGCTCCACATCCCGGTCCTCTACCGCGAGATCGTGATCAAGTTCGTCACGACCGGCGGCAACGTCGCAAGTGCCGAGAACAGCCCCGGCGTGAAGGGGCACACGAGGCTGATCGCCAGGGTGCTCCTCGCCGCCGAGGGCTCCGCCGGCCACGGCGTCCATCTCGCGCTCGAGATCGCGGCCGGAATCGTCCTGGCGGCGGGCGTCGTCGCGGCATTCGCGGCGCGGCATAAGGTTGTGCGGGTGGAAGAGGTCGAGGTCTAGTGCCGCGGGCGGTGCTGATCGGCGGCACCGGCATGATCGGCCGCGCCACGGCGCGCAACCTGGCGCTGCACGGCTGGGACGTCGTCGCCGTCTCGCGCGGCGGCACGCTGCCCGACGGCCTCGCGGAGCTCGGCGTCCAGGCGGTCTCGGCCGACCGGGAGGACGACTCGCAGCTGCGGGCCGCGCTCGGTGGCGGTGCAGACATGGTCCTGGACACCGTCGCCTTCGGGCGCGAGCACGGCGAGCAGCTGAACGCGCTCGACGGGCTCGCGGGCTCGCTCGTCGTGATCTCGAGCGCCTCGGTCTACGCCGACGACGAGGGGCGGGCGCTCGACGGGGAGAGCGATTTCCCGAAGCTGCCCAACCCGATCCCCGAGACGCAGCGGACGGCGGAGCCCGGCGACGCCACGTACTCGACACGCAAGGCCGAGCTCGAGCAGGTGCTCCTCGAAGGCCCGCTGCCTGCGACGGTCGTACGCGCCTGCGCGATCCACGGCCCGGGCGCGAAGCTGCCGCGCGAGCTCCACTTCGTGAAGCGCGCGGTCGACGGGCGGCGCCGCGTCGCGCTCGCGTCGAACGGCAAGAGCGTCTTCCACACGACCTCGGTCGACAACCTCGCGGAGCTGATCCGGCTGGCCGGAGACCAGCCCGGGAACCGTCCGCTCAACGCAGGCGATCCGGACCCTCCGACCACGCTCGAGATCTGCCGCGCGGTCGGCGACGCGCTCGGCCACGAGTTCGAGCCCGTCCTCTTCCCCGAGCAGGCGGACGAGCGGCCGGGGCTGGACAGCCCCTGGGCGGTGCCGGGTCCGTTCGTCGTCTCCATGGAGGCCGCCGAGCGGGAGCTCGGCTACCGGCCGGTCACGACGTATCCCGAGGCGGTGCGCGAGACGTGCGCGTGGGTCGCCGGCGAGCTCGAGAGCGGCCGCACCTGGGACGGGACCTACCTGGAGGGGATGCTCGACTACGCGGCCGAGGACGAGGCGCTGGCCTCTCGCGCGTGATCGAGCCGGGCGACTACCGCGACCGTTTCCCGATCCTCGAGACCTGCACGTACCTGATCAACCACTCGCTCGCGGCGATGCCCGCCGCCGCCGAGCACAACCTCCGCGAGTACGCGCGCACCTGGCGCGAGCGCGGGATCCGGGCGTGGTCCGAAGGCTGGTGGGAGATGCCGGTCACCGTGGGCGACCAGCTCGGGCGGATCCTCGGCGCGCCGCCGGGGTCGGTCGTCATGCACCAGAACGTGACCATCGCCGAGGCGATCGTCCTCTCCTGCTTCGCGCGGGACGGGCAGCGGAACCGGATCGTCTACGAGGAGGCGAACTTTCCCTCGGTGCGCTACCTCTACCAGGCGCAGCCGGACCTCGAGGTCGTCGCCGTCGAGGACGACTCGGCGGTCGTCGACGCGATCGACGAGCGGACGCTGCTCGTACCGATCAGCCACGTCCTGTTCAAGAACGGGGAGATCCAGGACGTGGAGCCCATCGTCCGACGCGCGCGCGAGGCGGGTGCCCATGTGGTGCTCGACTGCTACCAGTCCGCCGGCGTCGTCGACTTCGGCCTGACGGAGCTCGACGTCGACTTCGCAGTCGGCGGCAGCGTGAAGTGGCTCTGCGGCGGGCCCGGCGCGGGCTGGCTGTACGTGCGGCCGGACCTCGCGGAGAGGCTCGAGCCCACTCTCGTAGGCTGGCAGGGTCACGCCCGGCCGTTCGCCTTCGAGCCGGACCTCGAGTACGCGGCCGGCGCGAGGCGCTTCCTCACCGGCACCCCGAACGTCCCCGCGCTCTACGCGGCGACCGCAGGCTACGACGTGATCGAGGAGGTCGGCGTGCCGCATATCCGCGAGCGATCGCTCGTGCTCACCCAGCTTCTGATCGACCTCTGCGACGAGGCCGGGCTGGCGGTCGTCTCGCCCCGCGCCCCAAACCGGCGCGGCGGCACGGTCACCGTCTCGACGCCCGACCACGCCGCCTGCCACCGCGAGCTCGGCGAGCGCGGGATCGTCTGCGACTTCCGGCCCGACCCAGGGCTGCAGGCGTCGGCAGCGGAGCCGCCGACGCGCGGCCGGGAAGACCGCGGCGCCTCCGGCGCCGCTGGGCTCGGTGGCATCAGGCTCGGCCCGCACTTCTTCAACACCGAGGACGAGGTCCGGCACGCGATCGCCGAGCTCGCCGACATCGTGGCGAGCGGCGCCTTCGAGCGGCACCTCGGCGCGACCGCCTCCTTCTGAGCCGTCTCTTCAACTCGGGACGCTCAAGTAGTACAAATCGTGTGCCGATATGGGGGTAGTGCAGCGCATCGTTCTGCTCGTTTTCGTGGTCCTCGCGCTGAGCGCGGGATCCAGTGCCGCGCGCACGGCGCAGGCGACCGTGGGCGTCTATCCGTCCGGAACCACCTTCACCGCCACCGGTGCAGCCCCGGCCCGCGCCGGAGCGGCCGTCTCCCTCGCGATGCCGATCGGCGGCGTGGACGACGCGACGATCCTCGTTCGCGGAGCGCAGAACGTCTCCGTCGCGTCGCCGACGATCGCCGGCCCGCTCAAGCTGAAGCTCCTCTTCGCCCACTACGTCTCGGTCGCCGGGACGCCCGTGCCGGACGCCCTCCTTCCCTGGGACGGCTCGCAGCGCTCGGCCGAGCGCACCAACCAGCCGCTGTGGCTGCAGGTGACGGTGCCTACGGGGACGCCTGCAGGCGTCTACGCCGGCGCGGTCACGGTGGTCGCCGACGGCGTTCGCACCCCGGTTCCGATCACCGTCACGGTCGCGCCCGTCACGCTGCCGGCGCAGAACCAGGCGGCGGGGAGCCTGCTGACGGCGTTCAACTTCTCACCTCAGTCCTACGGCGCCAAGGTGATGGACATGTACGGCATCGCGCCCAAGGATTCGCTTCCCGACCTGTTCAGCTTCTTCGCCTCCTACCGCCTCTCTCCCAACAACTGGGGCTATGGGAACCCCTCCCAGGGCTCCGGCTACACGAGCGACCGGCGCTGGTGGCTCGACAAGTCCAACGAGATGGTCGCGGCCGCCGGCGAGCCCGCCCAGTTCGCCTCGATGTGGATCCCGGTCTCCAACAACCGCTGGTCTCCGAGCACCTACGTCGGCGGCCGGTCACCCTTCAGGCCGAAGACGTGGTGCGGCTACCTTCGCTCCGTCCACGGCTTCTGGCAGAAGCACGACTGGCTCGGCTCGTACGCGTACCTCTGGGGCATGGACGAGCCTGGGCTCACGCGCTACAAGGTCGTGCAGCAGCAGGCGAGCGTGACCCATTCGTGCTTCGCCGGCGGCCACGTGATCGTCACCGGCAGGCCGACGACGGAGAACCGCTTCCTCTGGAACGGCGGCAAGGACGACGTCGACGCCTGGGTCGTGCTCGCCAGCCGTTACTACGGCCAGTACACGAATCCCGCCCAGTCGCGGAAGGGCGCCTCGCACGCGACGCAGAACCTGAGGCTGATCAACGCCGCGCGCCGTCACCACCAGCAGATCTGGGCGTACCAGTACGACGCGGCCTCCCACTCGACGCCCGGCTTCACCGCGACGGAGCCGCTCTCGGATCCGCGCCTCTTCGTCGACTGGGAAGCGCTCGAGGGGATCACCGGCCTCCTCTACGGCCAGGGCACGACGACGTACTCGAAGGGGAACCCGCTCGACTCGAACGACAAGGAGAAGGGCTCGTACGTCCTCGTCTACCCGGGCCGCAACGGCCCCATCGCCAGCGCCCGCCTCGAAGTGCTGCGGGAGGGGATCGAGGACTGGGAGATCCTGAACGTCGTGCGCCACAAGCACGGGGACGCCGCGGTGCGGCGGCTGCTTTCCGGCCTCTTCTCGACGACGTCCAGCGGCGCGACACTCGCCTGCACGATCGGCTGCCAGCTCAAGGCGTCGACGCCGTACTCCTGGCCGACCTGGTCGCGGACCGCAGGCACGCCGCAGACGGTCGCGCAGATGCGCGCCGCCGCGCTGCTGCGGGCCGCCTCCTAGCGCTCCAGCAGCTCGAGCAGCTGCGAGGCGCGCTCCGGCGCCGTCGGCTCCTCCTCGTGGCGGAAGTAGACGTAGACTGGCTCGCGCGCCGCGGCGACGGCAGCGGCGAACGCCGCGTCCGGGGCCTCGCGGCGCCGGAGGTAGCGGAACGGTGCCGGGTGGTCGAGGTCGTTCACCCGCACGGCGCCCGCCTCCGAGAGGCGCGGCTCGATCCCGTCCCACGACGGGTGCTCGAGATCGAACGCGAGCCTCAGCGACGGATCGAGCGAGCCGAGCAGGAGCTCGAGAGCGCCCTCGTCCCGCGCCTTCTTGAGCGAGATCCGCACGGGTCCGAGCCGGTCGCCGAGCATGCGTACCCGCGAGGCGAACTCACCGAGGCCGCCGAGCCGGTCGCCGGGCAGCTTGGGGGTGAACTCGAACCCGTCGGGCGCCTGCTCGGCCCAGCGCCGGAACTGATCCTCCGCGGGTAGCCGGTACCCGGTCGTGTTGAGCTCGACCGTGGCGAAGCGCTGGGCGTAGAAGGCGAGGAAGCCGGAAGGGTCGAGCCCGGGAGGGTAGAAACGGGGCCGCCAGCTCGGATAGGACCAGCCGGAGGTGCCGACCGACACGCGCTTTACTCTGAGCGATCCTTTGGGGGGCGATCCCTTGGCCACGGTGGAAACGGTGACATACCCGGTCGAGCAGTTCACGGACGAGGAGCGCGCGCGGCTCGCCCCTCACTTCACGAACCTGGACCGGCCGGTGTTCGCGCTCGTCAACCTGCCGGAGACGGTCAAGGGCGCGCTCTTCGCGCGCTACTCGCGCTACGCCGGCACGCTGCGGCGGCTCTTCCTCGACGAGTTCGCGGACTCGCTGCCGGAGGTTCCGGTCGTCGAGCTGTCCGAGGGCGAGCGCGCCGCGAAGCTCTACGAGACGATCTTCCTCGGCTACGGCGACGACTCGGTCGCGCAGCTCGGCGGCGCTCACGTCGCCTGCGAGTGGACGTCCAACCTCCTGACGAAGATCCTGCAGCGGCCGCGACTGGCCGCTTATCTCGAGCAGTCCACGCGCTACATCGCCTACGACACGCAGCTCGACGGCTTTGGCTACCGCTACCACCGCGACGCCCGCTTCGGCCCGGCCTACGAGGCGGCGATGGACGAGCTCTTCGCCACCTACTCGGCGCTCCTGACGGGTGTCTCGGCGTGGGTGGACGAGCGGTTCCCGGCTGCCGAGGGAGACTCGCCGGCGGCGCATCGCCGCGCGGTGCGCGCGAAGGCGCTCGACCTTGTCCGCGGCGTCTTGCCGGCCGCGTCCCTCTCCCACGTCGGCATCTACGCGACCGGGCAGACGTACGAGCAGCTCGTGCTGCACCTGCTCGCGCACCCGCTCGCCGAGGCGCGCGCATACGGCGAGATGCTGCTCGAGGAGCTGCAGGCAGTGATGCCGAGCTTCGTCGCCCGCGTACCCCGCCCCGATCGCGGCGGCCGCTGGATCGAGTACCTGCAGGAGCGGACCGAGGCCGCGGCGGCCGTTGCCACGCGGCTCGGGCTCGACGAGTCGGGCGCCGGCGCGACCGCGCCGTCCGTCCGCCTGCTGCGGGCGCACGGCAGCGAGGAGGAGCTGCTCGCCGCGCTCCTCTACGAGGCGTCGGCCGCCACTGAGGAGCAGGCGCTCGCAACCATGGTGCGGCTGGCGCCGGAGGAGCGAACGGCGCTCGTCAGGGAGCTCGTGGCCACGCGCGAGAATCGCCGCCACCGGCCCGGGCGCGGGTTCGAGACTCTCACCTACCGCTTCGAGATCGTCTCCGACTACGGAGCCTTCCGCGACCTGCAACGGCACCGTCTCCTCACGTGCCAGTGGCAGCGGCTCTCGCCGGACCTCGGCGCCGACGTCCCGCACGAGGTCGAGGACGCGGGCCTCGGCCCCGAGTACGCGCACGCGCTGGAGACCTCGCGCACCGAGTACGAGCGGTTGCGCGGCGACGGGCTCGCGGAGGAGGCGCCGTACGCGCTCTGCCTCGCCTACCGCATTCGCTACGTGCTCGAGCTGGACGCGCGCGAGGCATTGCACCTGATCGAGCTTCGCTCCGGCCGCGAAGGCCATCCGTCCTATCGCGCGGTCGCGCTGCAGATGCGAGACGCGATCGCGGCCGTCCACCCGGGTGTCGCGGCGGCGATGACCTTCGTGGACGAGTCGACCGAGCCGCGCCTCGAGCGGCTGCTCTCCGAGATGCGCAATGAAGCTCGAGCCGGACGCTGAGCTCGAGAACGAGGCCTTCGAGAACGAGAGCTTCCGCGGCCTGGATCTCTCCGGGCTCCGCACGACCCGTTGCACCTTCCGGGGCTGCGACTTCACGCTCGCGCAGATCAACGGCTCCGAGCACGTCGGCTCCGACTTCGCCAACTCCACGTTCGAGACCGCGAACCTGTTCGGCTCGCGCTTCGCCGACTGCCGGCTCACCGGGGCGAGCTTCGCCGGCGCCACGCTGACGGGCCTCGCGGTCGAAGGCGGCGACTGGTCCTACGTGCTGCTGCGGGGGCAGGACCTCGCGAGCCTGGACCTCCGGAACGTCCGGCTGCGCGAGGCCGACCTTGCCGAGGCGGACCTGACCGACGCCGACCTCCGCGGGGCCGACCTCACGCGCGCCCGCGTCCACAACGCGATCCTGGCCGGAGCCGACCTGCGCGACGCGCTGGTCGACGGCGTCGATCTCTCGGCGGCCCGGGTCGCGCGGGCGCGGCTCGACCTGGCGGGCGCCGTGCAGCTGGCCCGCTCGCTCGGCGCCGACGTCGAATAGCGTCGGCTACGCCGTGACGGGACGGAGCACGGTCCGGCCCGGCTCGCCGCCGAACTTCGCCCGCGTCACGATCCAGGAGTCGCCAGGCCGGAGCGAGTACGGGGCCGTCAGCGTCACCGTCACGGGACTGCGGGAGGAGCCCTCGATTCTGAACGTCCCGCAGGAGCCCCACGGCTTGCCGCCGCGGACGAGGTAGACCTCGTAGTAGGTGCCCAGCGGCACCTTCGGCAGGCCGGCGACGCTGAGCGTCATCGGCCAGTTGCCACGCTGCTGGCGCCAGACGGCGAGCGTCGCGCTCGCCTGGGGCGCGAGCGGGGTGCCCTTGAGCGCGAGCTGGGCCACCGGGGCGCCGGCAGCCTGGCTCCCGCCGCGGTTGTTCGCGACGGCGTAGCCGGCGCCGAAGACCGCGACGGCCGACAGGGCTGCGGCGAGGAGGACGAGGACGGGCCGTTTCTTCACTGCTCGGCGCCGAAAGCTCACCACTCCGAAATCGGGAGCGTTCTCGAGCCGCGGGGTCAGCTCCGGCGGCGGGCCCGCCTGGAGGAGCAAGTCGTGCGCGCCGCGCAGCCGCTCCCGCTCGGCGCCTCTCGTCTCCGTCCCGACGAGGTCGTCGAAGTTCGGCTTGCGGCTCACTCCAACTCTCCTTCCAGCACGGACGCGAGCCGCGCGAGGCCGCTACGCGTTCGGGTCTTCACGGTTCCGAGCGGGACGCCGAGGTACTCGGCAACCTCGCTCTGCGACATGCCGCTCCAGTACGCGAGCTCGATCACCTCTCGCTCCCGCGGCTGCAGCTCCTCGAGCGCGCGGTGGACCCGCCACGACACGTACGAGTCCTCCGCCTGCTGCGCCGGACCGGGCTCCGAGGACATGAGCTCCGGGAGCTCGGCGTCGGTGGACGGTCCGTTGCGGCGCAGCCGGTCGACGATCGCGTTGCGGGCGACCGTGTACAGCCAGCCGCCGGCCGCGCCGCGTTCGGGTCGGTACGTCGAGGCGGAACGCCAGATCGCCGCGAACGCCTCCTGGACGGCGTCCTCGGCGTGGCCGCGGTCGCCGAGCCTGCGCAGAGCCAGGCTGAAGACCGGCCGCACGTACCGGCCGTAGAGGATCTCGAACGCCTCGCGATCGCGCTCGCCGACCCGTGCGAGCAGGTCGGCGTCCGACGGGTCGAGCGTGTCGGGCGCAGGCTCCGAGGGAACGGCGCGCAGGCGGGGCTGGGGCACTTCGATTGCAAGTTCCATGTCGCCCTTGTCCTTACGCATCTGAGCCTGCTCCGGATTGCAGCACCACCCGGGGTGCCGCGCAACATCCGTCCTAGTTCTTCGCCTCCGCGAAGCGCCGCTCGACCTCGGGCCAGTCGACCACGTTCCACCAGGCCTCGAGGTAGGCGGGGCGCTTGTTCTGGTACTTGAGGTAGTAGGCGTGCTCCCAGACGTCGATCCCGAGCAGCGGCACGTCTCCCTGCATGACCGGCGAGTCCTGGTTCGGGGTGGAGTAGACCGCCAGGCCGGTGCCGTCCCAGACGAGCCACGTCCAGCCGCTGCCGAAGCGCTTCACGCCGCCGTCGTTGACCGCGGTGCGCAGCTCGTCGAACGAGCCGAACGCGTCCTCGATCGCCGAGCGCAGCGCGCCGCCGGGCTCGCCGCCCCCGTCGGGCCCCATGATCCGCCAGAACAGCGAGTGGTTGGCGTGGCCGCCGACGTTGTTCCGCACGGCCGTCTGCTTGTCCGCGGGCAGCGACTCGAGGTTCGTGAGCACGCTCTCGACGGAGGCGTCGGCCAGGTCGGTTCCCTCGAGCGCGGCGTTCCCGTTCGTGACGTACGCGCCGTGGTGCAGGTCGTGGTGGATGCGCATCGTCTCCGCGTCGATGTGCGGCTCGAGCGCGTCGTACGGATAGGGCAGGTCGGGTAGTTCGAAGGCCATCGCGTCGGCTCCTTTCACCAGCTCTCTTCGCCGTCGAGGAGGATATGCTCCGCGCTCGTGTCCACGCTCACCTACAGGTTCGAGGAGATCGCTCCGCGGCCGCTGCGGCCGGAGGTGTTCGAGCTCGACGGCATCTCCCGCGCCGCGGTGGAGGCGCACTACAAGCTGTACGAGGGCTACGTCGCGAAACGGAACGAGATCCTCGGGCGGCTCGCCGACGTCGACCTCGGCGCCGCGAACCAGGCCTTCTCCGACCTCCGCGCACTCAAGGTCGACCTCACGTTCGCGATCGGCGGGATCAAGAACCACGAGCTCTACTTCGGCCACCTCGGCGGCGCCGGCGGAGCGCCCGAAGGCCCGTTCGGGGGCCTCGTCGCGCGCGACTTCGGCTCGGCCGACGCGTGGGAGGCCGACCTCAGGGCGACGGGCATGGCCGGTCGCGGCTGGGCGTGGACCGCGTACGACTGGGACGAGGGCCGCCTCTTCAACTACATCGGCGACGCCCAGAACACGTTCCCGGTCTGGAACGCGACCCCGCTGGTCGCGCTCGACGTCTACGAGCACGCGTACTTCCTCGACTACCAGACCGATCGCGCCTCCTACATCGAGGCGTTCTTCGCCAATCTCGACTGGGACGTCGTGAACGGCTGGATCGAGCAGTACGGCATCCCCGCCTAGCGGGGTCGGCCGTGGTCACCGCCGCGTTCGTCGTCGCCGGTTACCTGTGCGGTTCGCTGACGTGGGGCTACTGGCTCGTCTGGATCTTCCGCGGCGAGGACATTCGCACGAGAGGGAGCGGCAACATCGGCGCGACGAACGTCTGGCGCCTGTACGGCGCGCGGCTCGGGCTGCCGGCGGTGATCCTCGACACGGCGAAGGGCTTCGTGCCCGCGTTCGTTGCGACCGTCGTGGTGGGACACGGCACCGGCGTCCTCGCCGGAGCCGCAGCGATGCTCGGCCACTGGCGTCCGATCTTCCTCGGCTTCCGGCGCGGCGGGAAGATGGTCGCCACGGCCGGAGGCGCGTTCTTCGGCGTCGCTCCCCTCGTCGGGGTCGCGGGCGCGGGCGTGTGGCTCGCGGTCTTCGGCCTCACGCGCTACGCCTCGGTCGCGTCGATGACGGCGGCCGCCTCGCTCGCGTTGTGGGCTTGGCTCTTCGGCTATCCGTGGCCGGTGATCGCGTTCGGCGCCGCGGCGGGGGCCGGCGTCGTCTTCCTCCACCGCGCGAACATCGCGCGGCTCGCGCGTGGGGAGGAGAGCCGGTTCGCGCTGCGGCGGGGAAAGGTCTCTAGACCCGGAACGTCCGCTTGACCGGATTCGCCGTCACTTCCGCCTGCGCGCGTTCGTGAGCTTCACGACCTGGGCCTTGTTGCCGACGGCGTCCTGGAAATGGACGATCAGCGCCCCCTTCCCATGGTCGGCCTTGTAGGCCGACGCATCGCGCCGCACGTGGAGCTTCGTCCCGGGCGAGTCGCGGTAGAGCAAAGCGCTTCCGTGTCCGCGGTAGCGGCCGTACACGGCAATGCCGGGCCTCAGGGGGTCGGTGTGGAGCGTCCCGTCCGGGACGAGCTTCTTGGTCAAGCCGACACGGTCGACCGGCTTGGGGACGAATGAGGAGTACGTCGCGACGCCGTAGGTGATCCGGGTATGCCCCTTGGAGACGCCGGGCAGGGCCGAGATCGCGACGGGCAGGACCAGGGTGTCGCTGTCGAAGGCCGCGGCATCGACGTCGCCGAGACGATCGTCGATCGGCTCGATGTCGAGGACCTTGCCCGTGCGCGGCTTGACCAGCACTGCGACGAAGATGTCGGAGTCCGGAAGCCGGGTGTTGAAGAGGACGGCGTCGGGTTTCTTGTTGCCGGTCGAGTTGATGAGGATGTCGTACTCGTCCGACAGCGCCGGCGTCCGCCATGGGCCCTGCGTCGTGATCGCGAAGTACTCGAGCCCCTGTCCGCGCTTGCGCAGGGGGTTCTTCCTGATCGCGGTGAGCTGTGGCGCATTGGACGTAGTCGCCACGTATTTCAGGTCGGCGGCCCTCTCGTCGGCAGCGTGGATGCAACCGGTGGCCGACGCGCTGCGGCATGCGTGCAACGCGCCGCTCCTGGCCTGGAGCTCGAATCCCGCGACCAGCGATCTGATCGCGGTCGCGCCGCTGCCCTGGTTGAGCTGGGCGCCCTTCAGCCGGAGTGCCGCGGTCGCGACGTTTCCGCCGGGCAGCGCGAGCGAGGGCGGCTCGGTCATCCTCGCCACCGGGCGCGGCGCCGCGTAGACCGGGACGCGAAGTCCCGGCTGCCCGCTGCTGGTCAGCAGCACGCGCCCGCTGGCGTCGGCCGTGTAGTCGCGGGGGAGCCCGGCCTGGGTGCGGGGCACCGTCGGGTCGATCGGCTTCGTGAGCTTGGACGGGTCGACCGCGAGCGTCAACGTGATCGACGCCTTCTCGCCCGGGCCGACCGTGACCGACGACGGGCTCACCGAGTATGTGGCCCCGGGCACCTGGGTCAGGGGGTCGTAGGCGACGCTGTAGGTAAGCGCGCCCGCGCCCTTGTTCACCACGGCGATCGTCTTCGTCAGCGTCGTCGGCTTGGAGACGGCGACCGGTCCGAACGACGCGCTGACCGCGCCGGGATCGTTCGTGACGTAGGCGAGCACGAGATTGTCCAGCGCCGCCTTCGCGTCGATTCGACCGGCTCCGACGCGGTTCGGCGCATAGCGGAACCCGGTGTGTGCCGGGCCTGTCCAGAGGTCCTGCTCGGCCGTGTTCACGATGTCGGCCTTGACCTCCTCCGGAGTCCAGTCCGGATGCTTCGTCCGCACCAGGGCGGCGAGGCCCGCGACCTCCGGCGAAGCCATCGAGGTACCCGAGAACGAGATGCCCTCGTTGCCCTTGCCCATCGCGGCGGAGAAGATGCTCGTCCCGACGCCCGTCACATCGGGCTTGACGTCGCCTGCGGCGCCGATCCCACGCGAGGAGCTCGCGTTGAGCTTGTCGTCGTCCGTGAGGACGAGCTGCTTGAAGTCGGCGGCCGATGTCCCGCTGATCGTCACCCCGCTTGCGAGGGCCGACCGGATCGCGTTGCCCCCGGACCTCGTCACGATCACAACGGGGATCGTCTTGCTTCCCACGATTCCGGCGGCGAACGTCTCTTCGTCGTCGGCCAGGATCGCTCCGCTTGCGCCCGCCTTCGCGACGTTGTCACTCCGAACGGCCGAGCCGCAGCGCCGACTCGCGTCGACGTCCGTCCACTCGAGAAAGGCGATCTTGCCCTTGACGGCCGCAGCGTCGCGCGCGCTCAGCGGATCGCAGCCGTCCCTGTTGCTCAGGTCGGGAAGCGCGACCACGGTGCCGCTGAGGTCCGGGTTGCCCGTCCAGTCGTACGCGTCCGAGCGCTCCGCTCCGTAGGTGCCCGCGATACCTGCCGGGCCACCGACGTGCAGGGTGTCGATCTGCGAATAGGCGTCGACGCTGTTCGCCACCGAGATCACGCGGGGGACGTCACCCGGGGAGCCGCCTGCGTCGTAGAGGTCGCCGGCGTTCCCGGCGGCGACCACGACGCTGATCCCGAGCTTCGAGGCGCTGTCCGCCATCACCGAGTCGGCGTCTTGCGGCGAGGTGAAGTCCGAGCCGAGCGACATGTTGATCACGCTGACGTGGTCGGACGTGTTGCCGTCGCCGTTCGGGTCCGCGGCCCTGTCGATCGCGGCGGCGATGAGATCGGTGCTCCCCTGGCAGCCGAACACCTTGTAGGCGTACAGCTTGGCCTGGGGAGCCATGCCCGGACCGATGCGGAACCGCGCCTGGTACGAGGCGCTGTCGGTCGGCAGCGTCAAATAGTTGCCCGTGAACGTCGAGCCGTCGGGGTTCTCGCCGTAGCCCGCTGCGATTCCGGCGACATGGGTGCCGTGGCCGTCGCAGTCGAGGGGGTTCGGGTCGGGCGTCGGCTTCGCGTGCGCCGGCGGGTCGTACGCATCGCCGGCGAAGTCGTAACCGCCGACGATCTTGTTGGGATCCGGATAGGTGGGTGTGGACGTGTCGCCGGCGCGAGCTGCCTGATACGCCGCCGTGGTGCCGGGGCCGCCCAGGTCGGCGTGGGTGTAGTCGACGCCGGTGTCGATGATCGCGATGGTGCTGTTCGCGCCGAGGTCGCTGTAGGTGGACCAGGCCTGCGGCGTGTGCACGAGAACGGTCGAGTACGAGAGTGAAGGAGTCTTCGGGGCGATCGGGTACACGGCCGCGACGCCCGAGATGCGTCGGAGGACCGAGAGATTCGCGACGTTCGTGTAGACGGCGACGCCCGCGAGGACGGCGTGCGTCTCGTAGAGGACCCGGGAGCCGCTCGGCAGGGCGGAGACGACACGGCTCTGCGCGGCGCGCACACTTACGAGCTCGTTCGTCGCTGCCGTTCTGGCGGCGGCCCGGCCGCGGCGGAGGCTCGCGTTGTACACCCGCGCGGTGGGCTCCGCGTCGAGCTTGAGCAGGAAGCCGTAGTTGCCCTTCGCGGGCACGCCCCGGAGCGAGCGGGGCCTGGCATCGCGCAGCGCCCCGTGGGGGATGTGCCGCGTCGGGACGGCGGCGCTACTACTGGCGAGCGAGCCGGAGGGCGCAGCGCCTGCCGCCGAAACCCAGAGCGCGACCGCAGCCGCGGCAACGACCGCAATCGGGACGAGTCCCTTCATACCCCCGACTCCTTTCACCCTCAACGCCAGGCCCCCTTTTTCACCCGGACGGGCGCTGCGGCCCGCCGCCCGAGGATAGCCCGGTCTAGGCCCGAAGCCAATCCCTCAGGACGGTGTGCGCCGCAGGGCCGTGACCGGCGCCGCCTCCCAGCTCGGCTCGCAGCTCGCCTACGGTGCCGTGCCGCTCGGCCACGACCTCGTGAGCGTGGATCGTCTCGAAGTTGACCTGGCGGGAGAGGACGAAGTCGCCGTCGTCCAGGCCTGGCAGCTCGTCGAGGACGCTCTTGAGCGCGACGCGCACCGAGTCCTCGACGAAGCGGGGCTGGAGGTGCGCGTGCTCCACGACGAACAGCTCGTCGGGCCGCTTGAGGAGCTCGTAGATCGGCGAGCTCATGGAGCCCTCGACGATCTCGACCAGCCGTTCCGCGTTGAGGCGCTCCGCGGTGCCGACGAGGAGGGTGCCGCGGCCGCGTTGGTTGTGCGTCGCGAGTGGGACGAGCTCGAGGATCCGTTCGACGTCGCCGCCGTCGAAGCCCGCCTCGAGGAGCCGGTCGGCGGCGGCGCCGCGCACGAGGCCCTGCGCGCAGGGGCAGGCGTTGATCCCGGTCGCCTCGACGCCCACCACGCGCCGGACGCGTTCGCGGGAGGCGGCTGCGATCCCGATCAGCGAGACCATCTCCTGTGTGGCGAGCCTCGTGACGGGCGTCTGTCGCCCGTACGGGTAGCGCGCGGTGATGCGCACCTCGGCGAGCAGCGCCTCCTGGCGGTCGACGACCCGCCGCGCGACGCGCTCCGCGAGGTCCTCGACGAGGAACGCGTCGTCCTCGACGACCCCCTCGACCGCCTCCTCGAACAGCTCGGGGAAGCGGGACATGTGGACGCCCTTGCGGCGCGGGTCGAGGTCGACCGTGCAGTCGATCGTGGCGGCGATCAGCTTCTCGCGGCGGCCACGTCCGATCCGGACCGCCTTCTGGACGCCGGTGACGCCGACGCTCGAGAGACCCAGCGCCACGTCCGGCGCCGCGGCCTGCAGATCGGGCGTCTCTGTCCGCTCCATCCGGAAAGGTTAGACCTGTGAGCGATGACACCGCCTTCGCCCGCCTCGTGTCGCTCGCGTGCCACGACCTGCGCACACCGCTCGCCACGGTGCACGGCTTCGCGACGACGCTCGCACGCGAGAGCCTCGAGTCGCCCGCCGACCGGTACGTCGAGATGATCGACGCCGCGTCGGCGCAGATCGCCGAGCTGGTGGACGAGCTGTCGCTCGCGGCCCGGATCGAGTCCGGCCGCTACGACCCGACGCTGCGCGAGGCGGACACGCTCGAGCTCGCGCAGGCGGCCGCCGCGCGGCTCGGCGAGGATCGCGTGCACGTCACCGGATCGGGAGCGACGCTGGAGACCGACGCCGAGGCCGTCGAGCGCGGGCTAGCGGCGCTCTTCCAGTCGGCCTTGCGTCACGGCGGCCTGGACAGCGTCGAGGTCGAGGTCGACGGCCTCGAGATCCGGCTCTCGCCGGTCACCCCCGCCTCCTCGCCCGTCGTCCTCGGGGAGGACCTGCGCGACCTCGGCGCCGCGGTCGCGGTGCGCCTCGTCCGGCGGCTCGGCGGCTCCGTCTCGGTCGACGGCGAGACGGTGACGATCCGGCCGGCCTAGCCCGCAGCGGACACAGGCGCTGCGAGCTCGTGGCAGCTCCGGCAGCGGGCCTCGTACTGCTCGAGGGCGCCGACGACGATCGTGGCGCCGTCGGCGGGAGCGGGCGCGCCGTCGACGAGCCGCTGCGTCATGGTCGCCGGGCCGCCGCAGCGGTGGCAGACCGCCTGCAGCTTGTCGACGAGCTCCGCGCGACAGAGGAGCTCCGGCATGACACCGAACGGCAGTCCGCGGAAGTCCTGGTCGAGGCCGCACGCGACGATGCGCTTGCCGCCCTCCACGAGGCCGTCGAGGACGAGCACGATCGCCGGCGGGAAGAACTGCACCTCGTCGACGCCGACCACGTCGTAGCCGTCGACGAGCCCCGGGATCTCGGCGGGATCCTCGACCGCGACCGCCCGCATCTTCGCGCCGGCGTGGCTGACGACGTGCGCGATGTCGTAGCGGTTGTCGAGGCGCGGCTTGACGATCAGCGCGCGCTGCCCGGCGATCTCGGCGCGGCGGAGCCGGCGGATCAGCTCCTCGCTCTTCCCACTGAACATCGGCCCGCAGACGACCTCGAGCCAGCCCCCGCAATTCGGAAAGAGCCTGATCACCGGCCCGACCCTAGTTGCCGGGTCGGCTAGCTCGCGAAGCTGGCGCTTCGCTCGCTGGGGACGGAACTCCGCCAACCGGAGAGCGCGGTCTCCGGTTGGCTCCGTGCTGTTCTTGCCTTTGGATCTCTGGATGGGATGGCTTCCTCGCAGTGCGGCCTGCGGCTAAGTCGCCGCTGCGCGGCTGTCTTAGCCTCCGGCCTTTGGCCTGGTTCTAGTTCGAGCGGCTTCGACCCTTCGCGTAGGCAAGGGCGGCGGCCTAACGTTGCGTTAGGACGCCGCCGGAGTAGCACGCGAGCACGCGAAGCCTGCTCGCGTGCGACGGGAGTGCGGCTTGAACCCCGCGTCAGCCCGAGAAAGCCCTACTGCACGAAGCCAACGGGAGACCGCGCTCTCCCGTTGGCGCAGTTCCTTCAAACCCGGGCGAAGAGCGCAGCTCTTCGCCCGTCACTAGACCTTCGAGTGCTCGAACTCGTGCTGGGAGAGGCGCCGGAGGCTGACGATCCCGAGCAGCCGCCCGTCCTTGCAGACCGGCAGGTGGCGGAAGTTGCGCTCGAACATCATCTTCGCCGCCTCTTCGACCGTCGTCTCGGGCTCGATCGTGATCACACTCTCGGTCATCCACTGCCGCACCCGCGCCTCGGCGGCGCGCGCGCGCTGCGCGACCGCGCGGAGGATGTCGCGCTCGGTGACGATGCCGGTGAGCCGCACCATGTCCTCCAGCACGACGACCGCGCCGACGCCCGCCTCCATCATCTTCTCGGCGGCCTCGCCGATGGACGCCGTCGGGTCGACGGCGAGGACGTTCCGGTTCATGACCTCCGCGACCGTCGCCATGGGCCGGAGCCTAACGCAGGTCGCCGCGGGGAGGAGACGCGGCACCGGCGCCGGCGTCGGCTAGCCGCACGCCTTCCCCGCGTCGTGACGGAGCCTGTCGATCTCGGTGCGCCGCCCCTGGATCGCCTCCGAACGGTCGAGCAACGCCAGCACGTCGGTGCACTGGCCGAGCGCGTAGCGCGTGTAGGCGAGGTTGTAGTCCGCGTACGCCTCGTCGAGGGTTCCGGTGCCCGACAGCCGCTGCACCGCCTGATCGAGCAGCGGGAGCGCTCCCTGGAAGTCGCCGGCCTGCATCTTGGCGTAGCCCTGGGCGGCGAGCGTGGAGCCGCTCGCGTTGTCGACGGCGTTCGTCGTGGCCGCGGCGGCGGTCGTCGCCGGCGGCGGGGCGGCGGTCACCGTCTGTTCGATCGTCGTTCCCGGCTGGGTGACCGTGCGCAGGATCGTCACGGGGCGGCGTCTCGGCGGACTCGTGTGTGACGTTCCGCTGCGGGTGGCGGCGACGGCGGCCGCGACCCCGCCGCCGATCAGGAGCAGCAGCAGGAGCGGCAGCAGCCACCGCCGAGCGGTGGGAGGACGACGACTCGCGGGATACGCGGTGGCCGGGCCCGCGACCTGCGTGACTGCCGTCGGGACCGGCTGCGCGGGGAGGATCCACTCCGTGGTGCCCGCGTCCTCGTGCATCGCAGCACGCAGCTCGCCGACGAACTCGGCGGCCGAGGAGTAGCGGTCGGCCGGTGCCTTGGCGAGGGCGCGGTCGAACACCCGGTCGAAGGACGGCGGCAGGTCCGGCTTGAAGCTCTGCACGGACGGCACCGGCGCAGTTGCGTGCCGAGACGCCTCGGCCGTCGTCGACTCCGACTCGAACGGGCGGGCGCCGGCGAGGAGCTCGAACGCCACCACCGCGAGGCTGTAGCGGTCGCTCGCGGCCGTCGCGCGCTCTCCCCGCGCCTGCTCCGGCGAGAGGTATCCGGCCGTGCCGAGGATCGTGCCCGCCTCGGTCAAGCTGTCGAGACCCACGGCACTCGCGATCCCGAAGTCGCCGACGTGCACGTGGTCGCGGCCGTCGAGCAGGAGGTTCCCCGGCTTGACGTCGCGATGGACGACTCCCGCGGCATGGGCCGCGTCGAGTGCGGCGGCCGCCTGCTCGAGCCACACGAGCACCTGCGCCGGCGGGCAGCCGCCCTGCCCCTGGACGCGTGTCTCGAGGGAGCCGCCTTCCAGATACTCCATCACGATCAGCGGGCGCCCGTGGTACTCCGCGACGTCGAAGATCGTGACGATGTTCGGGATGCTGGACAGCCGCGCCGCGGTCAACGCCTCCCGGCGGAAGCGGCCTCGCACGGCCTCGTTGTCGGCGTAGCGATCGGCGAGCACCTTCACCGCGACGTCGCGGCGCAGCTCGCTGTCGGTCGCGCGGAAGACGCGTCCCATCCCGCCGGAGGCGATCAGTCGCGCGTCTTCATACCTCGCCGGCAGCACGTCCGTCGTGGAGGCCATGCACGCGGCGTCCCCGCCGGTCCGAAAAACAAGCCCTACCTGAGCAGGCGCGAGAGCCGTCGGTCCTTGAGGACGCGGCCGCCGGTCTGGCAGGTCGGGCAGTAGTAGATCGTGTGCTCCTCGAAGTCGACCTGTGCGAGCGGCGTGCCGCAGACGTGGCAGGGCTCCCCGAGACGCCGGTGGACGCGGTACGTCTTCTCGTCGGAGGCTCCGGTCTCTCGCAGCACGAGCCCGCGCTCGAGCTCCTCGTCGA
Organism: Gaiellaceae bacterium; assembly: GCA_035764085.1. GTDB lineage: Bacteria > Actinomycetota > Thermoleophilia > Gaiellales > Gaiellaceae > Palsa-739. The sequence continues at coordinate 13,127 of DASTZY010000108.1, read as the reverse complement.
TGGCCGCGGCCAGCCGCGCCACTTCCTCGTCGTCGAGGTCGCCCGAGAGCGCGTAGGGGGAGAGCTTCGCGGTGTGGAGGATCTCGTTCGCCCAGGCGCGGCCGATACCGGCGATCAGGTGCTGGTTGCGGAGGAGGGCGTGCAGCCGGCGCGACTCGCCGTGGACGATCTCGCCGAGCCGTTCCGGTCCAAGGCCGAGCGCCTCGGGGCCCAGGTGCGCGACCTCCGCCTCCGCCCCCTCTGGCGTGAGCAGCCAGACGCCGGCGCGCTTCTTCTTCGCGTTCTCGGTCAGGATGAGCTGCGAGCCGCCCTCGAACTCGAGCCTGAATGCGGGCGACTTCGGCGTCGATCCGCCCGCGGGCACGTGCTTGAGCCGGCCGGCGGTCATCAGGTGCACGAGGAGCACGAGCTCGCCGTCGTCGGTCGGGAAGAGGAGCCTCTTGCCGCGCCGCTCGGCACCCCGCAGGCGCCGGCCCTCGAGCGCCGCGAGCGGCGGGTCGAACGTCTTCAGCGTGGCGATGTGGGCCGGTCCTGCCTTGGCGATCGGGAAGGCTGACACGGGGTCGTTCAGCTGGCGCCGCCACGCCTCCATCTCCGGCAGCTCGGGCACGAGGAGGACGGTAGCGCGCGCTCGGTTCTTCGTTGCGGGCGGCTACGGGAGCCGAGCGCCCTCGACGAGGCCGCCCTCGAGCTCGGCCCGGACCGGTGTCGGCTCGAAGGCCGGCTCCGGCATCTCCCGGATCGAGCGGATCGAGGTCAGCGCGACGGGCAGGAACGTGAAGAGCCCGCCGATCGCTCCGATCCAGAGCGCCGTCCTCAGTCCCCACCACGTCGCGAAGGCCCCGCCCGCGAGCGCGCCGAGAGGAATCGTCCCCCACACGACCCAGCGCATCGCCGCGTTCATGCGTCCCTGCAGCCGTTCCGGCGTGATCGCCTGGCGCAGGCTGACCTGCGTGATGTTGTAGACGACCGTGCCGAAACCGAAGAGGATCTGCGCGACCATGAGGACGGGCAGCGGGAAGGAGCGCGGCGCCAGTGGGAAGCCGAGCCCGGCGACGGAGAAGGCGACCGAGCTGGCCACGATCGACGGGCCGAGGCCGAGCACCCTGTTCAGCCGGCCCGTCGCGAGCGCGCCGACGATCGACCCCGCGCCGGCGACGCCCATGACGAGGCCGATCTCCGGAGCCGACAGGTTCAGCTGCCGCACCATGTAGAGGATCGCGATCGCGAAGAGGACGTTCGAGAAGAAGTTCGCGCTGCCCGTGCAGACCGCGATCCAGCGCAGCCAGCGGTGGCCGAAGACCCAGTGGAGCCCTTCCCGCACCTGCGGCCACATCTTCGGTCGCGGCCGGGACTCGTCGTGCGTCGGCAGGTCCTCGCGGTGGCGCATCCTCACCATGAACACGCTCGAGGCGGCGAAGCTGACCGCGTCGGCGAGGATCGCGTACGGCGCGGTCAGGACCGCGATCAGGCCGCCGGCGAGGCTGGGGCCCGCGACCTGCGCGACGCTCACGGTCAGCTGCAGCTTCGCGTTCCCGTCGACCAGGTGCCGTCGCTCGATCAGCGCCGGGAGGTACGACTGGTACGCGACGTCGAAGAGAACGGTGAAAACGCCGATCGCGAACTGCAGGACGAGGAGCTGCCACATCCGGAGCTCGCCCGTCGCCCAGAGGATCGGGATCAGCGCGAGCAGCACGGCGCGCGACGCGTCGCCGACGATCATGAGCCGCCGCCGGCGGAGGCGGTCGACCCAGACACCGGCGGGCAGGGCGAAGAGGATGAACGGCAGGAAGCCGAGCACCTCGAGGAGGGAGAACTCCAACGGGCCGGCGTGCAGGCTGACTGCGGCGAGGATCGGGATCGCCAGCTGTGAGATCGCCGAGCCGAACTCGCTGATGGTCTGGCCGGTCCAGAGCTTGAGGAAGTCCTGGTGCGACCAGAGGCCTCCGGTCGGGAGGCGGAGTCGGCGCGTCCAGCTCGCCATGAGCCCGGCCTTCCCGAGGGGCGGCCCCTTTAGGCTCCGCTGCGGTGGGGGAGATCCTCGTGGAGGTGCGCAGGAACGGCGTCGTCGAGGCGCGGCACCGCGTGCACGCGGTCGCCGTCCGCGGCGGCGAGATCGTGGCGGCGGCCGGCGATCCCTCCCTCAGGTGCTTCATGCGCTCCTCCTCGAAGCCGCTGCAGGCGCTGCCGCTGGTGCGCGCCCGCGGCGACCTGCCGGACGACGAGCTCGCGATCGCCTGCGCCTCCCACCACGACACCCCGGAGCAGGTCGCTGCTGCGCGGGCTCTGCTCGCGCGCGCCGAGGCGACGGAGGACGACCTCGAGCTCGGGCCGCAGGCGGGCCGGCCGCCGGAGCTGATCCACAACAACTGCTCCGGCAAGCACGCCGGCATGCTCGCCCTCTGTCGCGCGCGCGGCTGGCCGACCGCGGGTTACCGCCTGCCGGGGCATCCCGTCCAGGAGGCATGCCGGGCCGTGCATGCGGAGGCGGCGGAGGTCGAGCCCGACTCGCTACAGACCGGCACCGACGGCTGCGGCGTCGTCACCTTCGCGCTCACGCTCGAGCAGATGGCGGGCGCGTTCTCGCGTCTCGAATCGCTGGCCGGTGGGGATCGGGTCGTCGCCGCGATGCGCGCGCGGCCGGGTCTCGTCGGCGGGCCGGACGGCGCGGACTACTTCCTCATGCGCGACGCGCCCGGCTGGATCGCGAAGGGCGGCGCCGAGGGCCTGCTGTGCGCCGCAGGCCCGGACGGGACCGGGGTCGCGCTCAAGAGCGAGGACGGCGCGAGCCGCGGCCACGCGCCCGCGCTCGCGGCGTTCCTCGGGCAGCTCGGGGTCGAGCTGCCGGAGCTCGCCGAGCGGCCGGTGCTCAACACCCGCGGCGAGCGCGTCGGCGAGATCGTCAGCGTCTAGGCTGCTCCTCTACGCCGGGTCCTCTTCGGCGCCGCCGGGTGGTGGATCACGGAATACTCTCGCTCATGCGCCGACCGCGACGGCGGAGGAGAGGCCGAATGAGCGAAGTCGTCGAGACCGAGTACGGTCGCCTCAAGCAGGTCATCGTTCACGGCAAGCCGGGATGGTGGTTCGAGTGCCCCGGATGCGGCGAATGGGGGCCGCTCTCCGATGACCACCTCCACGGGCGCGAGTCGATCGATCATGCCTCGCACGGCTGTCCCGCCGGTTACCACGAGACACACAACTTCGTCGAGGCATACCCGGCCGTCTTCGGACAAGGGGACGACGAGGCGATCTCAAAGTGACCCACTACCGGCACCGGCTGTTGACATCTTCTTTACGAATCGCCGGGGCGTGACTAGTATCCGGCTCGCGTTGAGGGAGGACCGGGGTGGCGGCTGCGGAGCCGGTCTCGGTCGGTTGTAGTAGCGCCGTCGTGCAACCAACTAGGCCGGGAGGTACGGGAACGTGCTCACCGTCGACATCTCGCTTCCTGACGTCGAGGAGCTTCACAAGCTCGTCGCCGACGGCAGGGAGAAAGGGTTCCTTTCCTACGACGAGATCGCCACGGGGCTCGACGACGTCGAGCTGACCAAGGAGCAGGTCGAAGACTTCTACACGTACCTCGTCGAGCACGGCGTCGACCTCGTCGAGGGCGAGCAGCACAAGGCTCCGCCGCACGAGGAGCCGCCGCCCGAGGACGAGAAGGTCGCGGCAGCGCCGAAGCTCGACCTCACCGTCGAGCCGTCGCTCGACTCGCTCCGGCTCTACCTGCGCGAGATCGGCAAGGTGAATCTCCTGACCGCGGACCAGGAGGTCACGCTCGCGAAGCGGATCGAGCGCGGCGACATGAGCGCGAAGACGGCGATGATCGAGGCCAACCTCCGCCTCGTCGTCTCGATCGCGAAGGGCTACCTCGGGCGCGGCCTCTCCTTTCTCGACCTGATCCAGGAGGGCTCGCTCGGCCTGATCCGGGCGGTGGAGAAGTTCGACTACCGCAAGGGCTACAAGTTCTCGACGTACGCGACGTGGTGGATCCGGCAGGCCGTGACGCGCGCGATCGCGGACAAGGCGCGCACGATCCGGATCCCCGTCCACATGGTCGAGAAGCTGAACAAGGTGGTGCACATCGAGCGCCAGCTCGTGCAGCGCCTGGGGCGGGAGCCGAGCCCGGAGGAGATCGCCGAGGAGCTCGAGATGACGACCGAGGAGGTGCGCGAGATCCTGCGCATGTCCCAGCTCCCCGTCTCGCTCGAGAAGCCGATCGGCGAGGAGGAGGACTCCTCGCTCGGCGACTTCGTCGAGGACGAGGCGGCGGAGTCGCCGTTCGACACCGCGCAGCTGCTGCTGCGGCGCGAGGACGTCGTCAACGCGCTCAACGCGCTGCCGCGGCGCGAGCGCGAGGTGATCGAGCTCCGCTACGGCCTGCTCGGCGGCGAGCCGCGCACGCTCGAGGAGGTCGGGCGCGCCTTCGGCGTGACACGCGAGCGGATCCGGCAGATCGAGAACAACACGCTGAAGAAGCTCGAGCACCTGCCCGAGGCGCAGGCTCTTCGAGACGCCGTCTCGTAGCGCGCGAGTGCTGCGCACTCGCTCGCTGTGAACCGAACTGCGCCAACGGGAGACGCGGTCTCCCGGTGGCTTCGTGCAGTAGAGCTTTCAGGGGCTGACGCGAGGTTCGAGCCGCGCTTCGCTAGTCCGGCGGCGTCCTAACGCGCCGTTAGGCCGCCGCCCTTGCCTAGGTGGGGGTTCGAGGCCGCTTGAACCAGAATCGCGGAGTAGGGCCGGAGGCTAAGACACGGCGCAGCCGGACTTAGCCGCAGGCCGCACTGCGCTCGCGCCGGCCTCCGCCGCGCGCGAGCGCACGAGGGAGCGATCCCGTCCAGGGATCCACAAACAGAGACTGCACGGAGCGGGCCGGAAACCGCGCTTCCGGCCCGCGGAGTTCCGTCTCCTCGGGACGCGGACGCCGTCAGGCGTCCGCGTCCCGGCTCAGGCTCGCGTCGGTCGCGCGCTGGAGCGGGACGAAGAGCTTGCAGTGCGGGCACTTGAAGCCCAGGTAGCGGGCCGCGCGTCCGCCCTCGATCGGCGCGGCGGCGAAGCCCTTGTGGCAATGGGGGCACTCGACGTCGAAGCTCTCCTGCGTGACCCCTTTCACGCCGCATCTGTACCCGGCGCACTGCGTTGTCACGCATGGTCGCCGTCCGACGAGGCTCGTAGCGTTCCGCCTCGTGGACCAGGACGTGCTGCGTCGCGGGATCGCCGAGTTCGTCGGCACCTTCACGCTCATCTTCATCGGCGGCGGAGCCGGCATCGTCAGCGGCCAGGACATCGTCGCCGTCGCGCTCGCCAACGGCCTCGCGATCGGGATCATGGTCACGAACCTCGGCCACATCTCCGGCGGCCACTTCAACCCGGCGATCACGCTCGGCTTCCTCACGATGCGCAGGATCGAGCTGCGTCTCGCGGGGATCTACTGGTTCTTCCAGTTCCTCGGCGCCACGCTCGCCGCCCTGATCCTGCGCGGCTTCTTCCACCGGCTGGTCGTCGGGGCGGTGCCGCACGCGCCGGTCTTCGGCGCCGGGAAGGGCTTCGTGCTCGAGCTGATCCTGACCTTCTTCCTCGTCTGGGCGGTCTGGGCGACCGCCGTCGATCCCCGCGGCGCGTTCAAGGCGATCGCCGGCCTCGCAATCGGGCTCACGATCACGATCGACGTCTTCGTCGGCGGCCCCCTCACCGGCGCGGCGATGAACCCGGCCCGCGCCTTCGGGCCGGAGCTCGTGTCCGGCAACTGGGGCGAGGCCTGGATCTACTACGTCGGGCCGGTGCTCGGCGCGCTCATCGCGGCGGCCGGCTACGAGTACCTCTACCTGCGTCCGGTGCAACCGCCCGTCGTCGGCACGCCCGAGAGCGGCGTCGACGAGCCGCGCCCCGGCGAGACCGCGGCCTCCTAGGCCAGGAACTCGACGTAAGCCTCGGCCGGCTCGCGCTCGCGTGGCGCCGGCTCGCGGACAGCGGTGCCGAAATGGAGGAGGCCGAGGAAGCGCTCCCCCTCGGGGAGCCCGACGGCCTCGCGGCCCCGCCTGGTGCGCAGGATCTGAGGCGTCCGCCAGTACGTGGCGATGCCGCGCTCCGTCGCCGCGAGCAGCACCAGGGTCATCGCCGCGGCCGTCGCGCAGACGTCCTCCTCGTCCATGACGAGGTCGCCCGTGAGCGCCGCGGAGGCGACCACGAGCGTCGGGGCACGCTCGAGCTTCCGCGCCTCCTTCTCGCCGGCAGCCCGCTTCAGCTCGGCGAGCGTCGCGGGGCCGAGGACCCGAAAGCGCCAGGGCTGGTTGAGATGGTGGGTCGGCGCGAAGCGGGCGACGTCGAGGCACTCGAGCAGGGTCGCCTGCGGAACCGGCTCCGGCCCGAATGCCTTGTGAGTTCGCCGGGCGGCGGCGAGCTCGGCGAGGTTCACGCGAGGCGTGCGGTGAGGGTGACGCTCGCGCCGGCGCGCTCGAGAAGCCGGGAGAACGGACACTCCGCGTGGGCCTGCGCGACCGCTGCCTGCAGCTTCGCGTCGTCGATCCCGTCCACGCGCGCCACGACGTCGAGCACCGAGCCGACGATCTGGTGGCCCTGGCCCTCCACCTCGTCCATCACGATCGTGCACGCCACGTCGAGCCGGCCGGGCGGGGTCTCGGTGGAGGTGAGCTCGCCGGCGAGGGACATCGTGAAGCAGCCGCCGTGCGCAGCCGCGAGCAGCTCCTCGGGGCTCGTCTTGCCGCCGGGGTCGCCGATCCGGGACGGAAGGGAGTAGGGCAGCCGCGCGAAGGCGCCGCTCTCGGCGTCGAGCGAGCCGGCGCCGCGGGCGAGGTTGCCGTCCCAGCCGACGTGTGCGGTGCGCTCGATGTGCGGCATCAGGCCGCGGGGACGACGGCGGCCGTGCCGTCGGGGTAGTAGGCCTCGGCAGGCGAGCCGGCCGGCCGGAAGACTCCGAGTACGTGCATCTCCTCCGGCCCGTGGTTCTCGAGGCAATGGACGAGCCCGGACGGCAGGTGGACGCACGAGCCTGCCCGCAGCGGGCCCGTCTCGTCCCCGACGTGGAACGATCCCTCCCCCTCGAGCACGAACACGACCTCGTCGTAGCGGTGGTAGTGGTCGGGGGCCCGGCCCGCCGGGATGTGGCCGACGAACTGGGTCACCGACTCGCACCCGTTCTCGGGTTGGGCGAGCAGCGTGAACTCGCGTCCCGCCGTCGCGCTGCCGCGCTCGCCGCCGGCGATCACCGCGTGGCTCGCCGACGCCGGCAGCGGCGCCTCGACGAGCACCGAGAGGAGCAGCAGGCCGTCAGCCGAGTCGACTCGCCACGGCGTGCCGCGGGCCACGAAGACGCCCGTCCCGGGCTCGAGCGCCTGCGCCTCGCCTCCGACAGTCGCAGATGCCGTGCCCTCGAGGACGTACAGCACCTCGTCGCGCGCGTCGTCCCTGCGATCGTCGCTCTCGCCGTCGAACCGGAGCAGACGCTGCTCGAACTCGGGACAGGTGATGAGGGGCGTCAACGGCTCGTCCGTCTCCTCCGCCTGGCTGAGGTATTGCATCGGGCGAGCCTATACCGCCGCACCCCTTCCTCTGTAGCGCACGGCGGAGTAGAGTCGCGGGCCAGGTCTCCTCGGCGCGGCGCCAACCTCGGCCGAGAGCGCGCGTCTTAACGTTCTGAGGAAGGTCCCACAAGGAGGGCATGAATGTTGAAGAAGGTTGGAGCACTGGCGGTGATCGCGACCGTGTTCGCGGTCGTCGCCGCGACCAGTGCACTTGGCTCGTCCAAGGCGCCGGCTCGGGTGTCGGCAGCGGCTGCGAAGACGATCGTGTGCGGCAAGACCCGCACGATCGGCATTGCGGCTCCGCTGACGGGCCCGGCTGCGTCGATCGGCGTGCAGCAGCTGCACTGGGCGCAGTACTTCGTCAAGAAGTGGAACGCCGCCAAGGCGAACAAGAACCAGAAGATCAAGCTCGTCTCCGGCGACACGCAGCTGGGAGTCGACACGGCGTTCGCCGTCAAGGTCGCCCACTCGTTCGCGTCGAACTCGAAGGTGCTCGCGGCGGTCGGCCCGGCCGGCAGCCAGGAGGTCGTCGCCTCGACGTCCGCCTACAAGAGCGGCGGTCTCGGCTTCGTCTCCGGCTCCGCGACCCGGACCACGCTCACGGACGGCCACACCGACGGCAACCGGAACGGGTTCTTCTTCCGCACGGTGCCGAACGACAGCGTCCAGGCGCCGACGGTCGGCAAGTACATGGTGAACACGCTGAAGTGGAAGCGCGTCTACATCATCGACGACCAGGAGACGTACTCGCAGGGCCTGGCCGACGGTGTCCAGAACTACCTCAAGGCGCACGGCGTGACCGTCACCCGGGACTCGATCAGCCAGCAGGCGTCGGACTTCTCGTCCGTGATCGCGAAGATCCCGAGCAACTACCAGGGCGTCTACACCCCGTGGCAGCTCGCCCCGCAGGCTCAGGCCTTCGGCCAGCAGCTGAAGGCGGCCGGCAAGAGCCACCTCTCGATGTTCGGCTCGGACGGTCTGTTCTCGCCGGACTGGAAGATCGCGGGCTCGTACGACTCGTTCTTCCCGGTCAACACCAGCGACAAGACCGTGGTTGCGTTCGCCAAGGCGCACGGCGGGGACGGCCAGTACTTCGGCGCCCCCTCGTACGTCGCGGCGCAGGTCGACGCGCTGGCGATCACGAAGGCCTGCAAGGCGGGTCACGGCAAGACGACCCGCAACGCCGTCCGCAAGCAGATCGCGAAGACGAAGCTCACGACCTCGATCCTCGGCTTCGGCGTCTCCTTCAAGAAGGGCGGAGACCTGAAGGGCGGAGGCTTCGGCATCTACCAGATCCAGAAGAACGGCGCGTTCAAGCGCGTCGGCTAGCAAGCAGTCGTAATTCGAGGAACGGCGTGCGGCCCATCACGGTGGGCCGCGCGCCGCTTCCGGAAGCGCCAGGCACGACGTGATCGCGACTCCCAAGCAGCGACTCGGAAACCTCGGCGGCCTCGGGCTCGCGCTCGTAGCCTGGGCTCTCTATGCGGTGTACTTCTCGCCGACCGAAGGCTGGGTGTTCTTCTTCCAGCTCACGGTCAACGGGATCATCCTGGGCAGCATCTACGCGCTGATCGCGCTCGGCTACTCGATGGTCTACGGGATCCTGAAGCTGCTCAACTTCGCCCACGGCGACGTCTACATGATCGGCTCCTTCATCGGCTTCGGCGTCCTGACGCTCCTCGGGGGCTCGCTCAACCCCGCGATCCCGGTCGTGCTGCTCGTGCTCTGCATGTTCGTGGTCGCGATGCTCGGCTCGGGCCTGCTGGGGATCGTGATCGAGCGCTTCGCCTACCGGCCGCTGCGCAACGCGCCGCGGATCGCGCCGCTGATCTCGGCGCTCGGGGTCGCGTTCTTCCTCGAGAACTCCGCGCTGCTCCTGTTCGGGGCGCAGTACCGCAACTACGACGGCTACGACCTGATCAGCTACAACGGCATCCACATCGGCGGCGACGCCGGAGTCTTCGTCTCGTGGCTCGGCGTGATCGTGATCTCGAGCGCGGTGGTGCTGATGGTCGGCCTCGTGGCCCTCGTCCGCTGGACGAAGTTCGGGAAGGCGATGCGCGCCGTCTCGTTCGATCGCGAGGCGGCCGCGATGATGGGCATCGACCCGGACCGCGTCATCTCGACCACCTTCTTCGTCGGCTCGGCCCTCGCCGGCGCCGGCGGTGTCATGTTCGGCCTCGTCTTCAGCCAGATCTACCACCTGATCGGCTTCGTGGCGGGCCTGAAGGGCTTCACCGCCGCGGTCGTCGGCGGCATCGGCAGCATCCCCGGCGCCATGCTCGGCGGGCTCCTCGTAGGCCTGACCGAATCGTGGGCGCAGGGCTACCTCAACGGCAACGTCGCGGACCTCGTCGTGTTCGGGATCCTGATCGCGTTCATGCTCGTCCGGCCGACCGGGCTGCTCGGCACGCCGGCCCTCCAGAAGGTCTAGCCGTGGCCCAGGCGACTCCTCCCAGTGCCGGCGGCCCCGTCCCCGCGACCCAGATCGGCGTCGACAGCTGGGTCTCGGAAGAGGGCGAGCGCAGAGCCGGCCGCAGCGGCGTCTGGGGCCACGTCGCCAACGGCTGGGACCGGCTGCCTCCTCCCGGCAAGCTCGCCCTGATCGCACCGGCCATCCTGGTGCCGTTCGCGCCGTTCGTCAGCACCGGGAACCTCTTCAACTACGGCATCTTCATCCTGCTCTACGCGCTGCTCGCGCTCGGGCTGAACGTCGTCGTCGGCTTCTCGGGTCTCCTCGACCTCGGCTACGTCGCCTTCTTCGGCTTCGGCGCCTACACCTACGCGTTCCTCTCCGGCACGCATGCTGAGAAGGGCCATTCCTACCTGCATCACTGGCCGGCGGAGCTGTCGATTCCGCTCGCGATCGTCCTCTGCGGGCTGCTCGGCGTCTTCCTGGGCTCGACCTCGAGGCGGCTCCTCGGGGACTACCTGGCGATCGTCACGCTCTTCTTCGGCCAGGCGTTCGTCGTCTTCACGAACTCGGCCGACCCGTACGGGATCACGAACGGATCGAACGGCCTGGCCAACATCGACCCGCTCCGGTTCTCGTTCTTCGGCCACGGCTTCACCGTCGCGTCGGTGCGGGGCTACTACTGGTTCCTGCTCGGGTGCGTGATCGTGGTGCTGATCGTCCTCCACTTCCTGAGCGAGTCGCGAACCGGCCGCGCGTGGAAGGCGTCGAGGGAGGACCCGCTGGCGGCGCAGCTGATGGGGATCCCCGTCAACCGCCTCAAGATCATGGCCTTCTCCTTCGGCGCGGGGATCGCCGGCCTCGCAGGCACCGTCTTCGCGGCTGCGCAGACCGGCGCCTTCCCGCAGAACTTCAGCACCCAGGTGCTGATCCTGATCTACGCCGTCGTCGTGCTCGGCGGCGCGGGCAGCCTGACCGGGATGATCGTCGGCTCGGTCGTGATCCTCGCGTCGAACCAGGTGCTCGACTCGACCTCGCCTCCCAACCTCCAGCGCGTCCTCTTCTATCTCGCACTCGTCGTGGGGCTCTACATGATGTTCCGCAAGTCGTGGGTGAAGCTCCTCGTCGCCTTCGGGTCGACGATCGCGCTCGGTTTCGCGGTGCACGCGATAGCCGCGCAGGCCTGGCCGCGCGGAGTCCACGGCACCGTCACGTCCGGCGGGTTCCTCACCGGGACGATCAAGCACTGGGTGCTGCTGCCCCAGGACCCGGGCAAGATCGCGGACTACGCATACGTGATCGTGATCGTGCTGGCGGTTGCGCTCACCCAGGTCAAGGGCTGGTGGCGGGTCGTGCTCGCGCCGCCCACGTTCGTCCTGACCGTGTTCGTGTGGGAGAACCTGCTCATCCAGCAGCCGGCCGTCACCCGCTACGTCCTCTTCGGCGCGCTGCTGATCGCGCTGATGGCGACGCGTCCGCAGGGCCTGTTCGGCACCGCGAAGGTGGAGATCGTCTGATGCCGCTGCTCGAGCTGAAGAGCGTGTCCAAGGCGTTCGGCGGCCTCCAGGTGATCTCGGGCCTCGACTTCCACGTCGACGAGCACGAGATCGTGAGCGTGATCGGGCCGAACGGAGCCGGTAAGACGACGCTCTTCAACCTCGTCACCGGCATCTACCCGCCCGACGAGGGCGAGATCGTGTTCGAGGGGCAGGACCTGGTCGGCCTGCCGCCGCACAAGATCACGCAGCTCGGCGTCGCGCGCACGTTCCAGACGCTGCGCCTGTTCCTGAACATGACGGTGAAGGAGAACGTCATGGCCGCGGCTTACGGCCACACGCGGGCCGGCGTGATCCGGTCGGTGCTGCGGACGCCGGGGATGCGGCGCGAGGAGAAGGAGATCGCCAAGCTCGCAGAGGAGCGGCTCGGCTTCTTCGGCCAGCGTCTCCTGGGCTATCGCTGGAACCAGCCCGCGTACAGCCTCTCCTACGCGAACCGCCGGCGGCTCGAGATCGCCCGCGCGATGGCGACGAACGCCCGGCTCCTGCTCCTCGACGAGCCGGCCGCCGGGATGAACCCGGCGGAGACTCACGAGATCACGGATCTGATCGGGCAGCTGCGTGACGAGGGCGGTTACACGATCCTCGTGATCGAGCACGACATGCACGTCGTCGAGGGCATCTCCGACCGCGTCGTCGCGCTCGACCACGGGATCAAGATCGCCGAGGGAACCTTCGACGAGGTGGCGACCGACGCCCGCGTGATCGAGGCGTACCTCGGCACGAGCGCGACGGCGAGGAAGTGAGCAGCGTGAGCGGAAACGGTGCGGGGCCCGAGCCGCTCCTGCGGCTCGAGGGCATCGACACGTACTACGGGCCGATCCACATCCTGCAGGGGGTGAACCTCGAGGTGCGGCCCGGCGAGCTCGTGTGCCTGCTTGGCGGGAACGCGTCGGGGAAGTCGACGACGCTGAAGACGGTGCTCGGCATCGTGCGACCGCGCAACGGCAGCGTCTACTTCTCGGCGGAGGACGTCACGTCGCGCCCGACGAGCTACCGCATCGGGAAGGGCATCGCGATCGTCCCCGAGAACCGGCGGCTGTTCGCGCCGATGTCGGTGCGCGAGAACCTCGAGATGGGCGCCTACCTCAACGGCGGCGGCACGAAGGAGGACTTCGACCGGGTCTACGAGCTCTTCCCGCTCCTGCACGAGCGGCGCGCCCAGCTGGCGGGCACGCTCTCCGGCGGCGAGCAGCAGATGGTCGCCATGGGGCGCGCGCTGATGTCGCAGCCGAAGCTCCTGCTGATGGACGAGCCGTCGATGGGCCTCGCGCCGATCCTCGTCGACAAGATCTTCGAGATCATCCAGGAGATCAACAAGGAGGGCACGACCATCCTCCTCGTCGAGCAGAACGCCCTGATCGCACTCGGCATCGCCGACCGCGGCTACGTCCTTGAGACGGGCAAGGTGACGCTCAGCGACCGGGCGGAGTCGCTTGCCACCAACGACCAGGTGCGCAAGGCCTATCTCGGCGTGAGCTGACCTCCGGCATGCGCGGGCCGGCAGCGCACCTGGCCACGCGGTGGGGGCCGGCGCTGGCGACGCTCTGCGGTGCGGTGGCGGTGCTGCTGGCCGTCTCGTCCTCGTCGCCACCGGCCGGCATCGGCGTGTCGGAG
>DASTZY010000107.1:0-5837 GCA_035764085.1 Gaiellaceae bacterium | reverse complement strand
GGACAGCAGCGTCGAGCTGATGAGATTGGGCGAATTCGTCTGTGCCGCATTCGTGAGCACGGAGATCCCGTTGTTCACTCCGGCCTCGGCGAGCGACCGCGAAACCTGCGCGGCCTTCTCGTACGCCGAGTTGCGCTGATTCGAGCTCGTGAAGAAGATCACGCTGCCGAGGGCGATGGCGAGCACCGTGAGGACGAGCAGCGCGAGTACGAGCGACTGGCCGCGCTCGTCGGCAAGGCGGTGGAGACGCCCGCGCGCGATCACGGCGACACCACCGCCGCGTTGCGGAGCATGATCGTGTCGGCGAGCGCGTAGACCCCGGTCGTGTTCTTGGGATACGCGTCGACGGGGACGCTCACCGTCAGCCGCGGCCGCTGGCCGGAGGTCAGGACCGGCGTGAAGACGGCGTTCGTCGTCAGCCAGTCCGCTTCCCTGACGCCCGTCGTGCCGGTCGTGCAGTTCCCATCGCTCACGCTCTCGCGGATGAGGCCGTAGTGGACCGGAGTCCCGCCCTCGCTGCGAGCGCACCACGTCGAGTACGAGAGCGGGGTCGAGCTCCACGTTGTGGTCGAGTTGCTGCAGAAGCCAAGGATCACCGCGCTGGAGTTGGCCGTCGGTGCGCTCACCCCGTCCGGCCCGGTCATCTTGCAGGCGGTGCGCAGGTCGGTCCGGATGCTCTGCACTGCGAGGCGCGCCTCCTGCTGGGCCTCGAAGCGCTGGTTCATGTCGAACTCCGAATGGAGGCCGGAGATGAACACGGCGATGATCCCGCTCATGACGAAAGCGAGAATTCCCAACGTCCACAGCAGCTCGATCAGCGTCATCCCGTCCTCCTGCGCGAGCCGTGCCCGGAGCCGCGCGACCATGCCTACCCCGACTTCGAGTGCCTCGCCGGCCGGATCAGGCTCGCTCCGTACGACGACCTGTCCTGGGGCTGGCCGAGCTGCGCGCCGTGGCCCGGCGCGAGCTGAAGCGTGATCGTCGGCGCGCCGGTGTCGATCACGCGCGTGCCCGGCTTCGGCGACTGGGAGACGACGAGGTTCGCGGGATAGCCGTGGACGGAGCCCCTGACCTTCCAGCCGAAGCCTGCATCCTCGAGCATTCCGGACGCGAACACGAACACCTGGTGGCGGACGTCCGGGACGACCATCGTCTGTCGCGTGGCGTGCGCGTGCATAGCCGGCTTCTTGGCCACCGGCTTGTCTGCGGCGAGGCTGATCGTCGCGCTCACGAGAAGGATGGCAGCGGCGACGGCCGTGACGCGAGGAAGCGTGAGGATGCGGCCGGTCACGGCTCCTGCATCGGATGTGCCGAAGATACGCATGACCCCTCTAACGGGTGAAGTAGACGACGTTGGAGGTGAACGAGGTGGTGCCGGCACTCGTCGCCTGGAACGTGTCGAGCGGGCTGCTGACGAGGAAGAAGCGTGCGGGCGACGCGCCTCCGCCGGGCGTGCCGTCCGTGGCCCACGCGAAGAAGTCGTGGCCCGCCTGCGTCGTGTCGCCTTCGTGGTAGACCGAATGCGCAGCCGGCAGGGTTCCGCTCGCGAAGCCGATCTCGGCGCTGCCCGGGCCGATGACCGGCTGGCCCGGAACGAGCCGCTGTCCCGTGTGCACGAGCGCCGCGGTCTCCGAGTAATAGATCTCGTCGTAGCTGTGCCCGTTCACCACGACGGGCGTATCGAGCCGTTCGTAGACCGCCGGTGTCCCTTGCCAGAAGTTCGGATCGATGTACACGACCGTGCCGGACGCGAGGGCGGTGTAGGCGCTGCTCGATGTGTAGTCGACGCCTTGGTCGATCCGGCCGACCTGCAAGCCACCTGCCCCGAACGGCGTCGACGAGGGCGGAGCCTGTGCATTGCTCAGCTGCTCGGTAGCGCTCTTCAAGCGCTGGCGAAGCTGCGCCACGCGCGCTTCGGCCGCCTGCCGTCGGACAGCGATCTGGACGGCGTGCTTACGCGCTTCGAGCTGATCGGAGAGAAGCGGGGCCTTGGACGCGCGGCGCAGGAATGGCCGTTCGGCACGCGCGAGCTTCCGAGCCTGCACGACGGCGGCAGCGAGCTGCGCGTGGATGGCGGCGACCCGGGTGGTGGCCGCGTGGAGTTGGGTCTGAAGCCGATCGGCCGAGACGAGTCCGACGTCGACGCCCTGCGCGTACTGGGCGGCGAGCCCCAAAACCTCGCTCACGTACCAGTTCGCGTGGTTGTAGCAGTACACCGCTGCGGCGATGTCGAACTGCCCTCCGCAGGCGGCGAGGTAGCGAGCGGCGCTGAAGATGGCGTCCGTGGGGTTGTTCGGGTCCGCCATGCCGTCACCGTTCGCGTCTTGACCCCACCGCGCCCAGGTCGAGGGCATGAACTGCATCCAGCCGATCGCCCCGGCGGAGCTCGGTCCGAGATTGCTTCCGAAATTCGTCTCGACCTTGTTGATCGCCGCGAGCACCTCCCACGGGATGCCGTAGGCGTTGCCGGCTGCCTGCCAGATGCCCTGCAGGGCTGCGAACGACATCGGCCCGTCTTGCGCCGCGGTGAACGGGATGACCGAGCCGCTCGAGGAGAAGGTCGCGTAGCCCGCGCCGCCGCCGCCGCTTCCGTGCGCCCGCACCACGCGGAAGGTGTCCGCCGAGGCAGTGCTCGAGAGGGACAGCGCGAGCACTGCCCCGAGCAACGGGAGGAGACGCTTCATGGTTACTGCTGGCCGGCGACGCGGAGTCTCGGCAGTTCGTCCTTGTCCACGGCGCCGTTCGTCGTGGCGTCTCCCTCGTCCGAGGCCTGCTCGGGCTCCGGGTCGTCCTCCGGATCCGGTACGGAATCGAGGTGGACGGCCGCGCTGGCGGCCTGCTCCTTGAGAGCGCGCTCGAGTGCGATCAGGAAATCGTGGCGGTTGGACGCCGCGTTGGCCGCGACCTCCCGGTCGACCTTCTCCTCCAGCACGAGCTTGACCAGTGCGCTGCTGAACGTCTGCATCTGGAAGAAGTCGCCCTCCGCGATCGCTTCGGTGATCTCGTCAGGCTTGTTGTCGCGGATCAGGTCGGCGATCCTGGCGTTTCCGATCATTACCTCGACGGCCGGGATGCGCCCGCCGTCGATCTGCGGGAGCAGGCGCTGGCTGATGACGCCGCGGAGGACGCCGGCGAGGATGGAGCGGATCAGCGGCTGCTTGACGGCCGGGAAGAACTCGACCATCCGCCCGATCGTCTCCGAGGCGTCGACGGTGTGCATCGTCGAGAGGACGAGGTGCCCTGACTCCGCAGCGGCGAGGGCGGTTTCGGCGGTTTCCGCGTCGCGGAGCTCGCCGATCAGGATCACGTCGGGATCCTGGCGGAGGCCGCGCCGCAACGCCTGGGCGAACGACGCCGTGTCGAGGCCCACCTCGCGCTGGTTGACGATGCAACCGTGGTCACTGTGGACGATCTCGATCGGATCCTCGATCGTGACGATGTGCTGCCGCCGCGAGCGGTTGATGTGGTCGATGATCGCCGCGAGCGTGGTCGTCTTGCCCGACCCCGTGGCGCCGGTGACGAGAACGAGCCCGCGGTGCTCCTCGGCCAGGCGCCGGACGCCCGGAGGAAGGGAGAGATCGCCGAAATCCGGAACCTCGCGCGGGATCACCCGGAACGCGATCGAGATCGAGCCGCGCTGCCGGAAGCCGTTGACACGGAAGCGGGGGAGGCCGATCGGGGCGTATGCGCTGTCGAGCTCTCCGGTCTCGAGGAACGTCTGCAGGCGCTTGGGCGTCTCGGCGCAAACCTGCTCGAGGGCCAGCTCGAGATCGCGCTCGCTGAGCTCGGGCTCGCCCTCCAACGTGCCCAGATCCCCGTCGCGGCGCACGATCGGCGGCCTCTCGACCTTGAGGTGAATGTCACTGGCGCCGAGTTCGACGGCGCGGCGGAGCACGAGTTCGAGATCCATCGGCATGCCCTCCATCGGCCGGTTGCCCCCCCGGCTTTAGCGCGATCCCCCGGACGGGCGCTTGCGGCTCGCGTGGCTCATCCGGTGGGCGACTGCGACGAGACGACTGGGGCGTCGCAGCGCCAGAGGTCGCGCTTGCTTCCCTGGGCGACGAGGTGGCAGGACTTGTTGGTCAGATCCGGGAACCCGTCGAGGCGACCCCTGGTGCACTGTTGCATCGTGGCGTCGACCTGACCGTTCACGGTGACCGAGCTGCAACTGCTGAGCAGACCGGAGTCGCGGAGCACCCTTCCATCCCTGATGGCCGCCATCACGCCGATTGCGAGGGCGCCTACGACGAGGATCTTCAGCAGCATCGTCTCTCTCCTCTGGTGTTCGCCCGTCTGTCGGCATCGGGCGCGGCTGCGCCGATCCCTCCTTCGGACGGACCTCAGCGGGCGATGAGCGCCTGGAGCTCCCGCTCGAGCTCGGCGAGCTCGTTCGCGTGGCCCCCGATGCCGCCGCCCAGCTCCTCGAGCGTCTGGTCGAACCGCTCGCGCTCCCCGGCCACCAGCTCCTGCAGGGCATCCCGCTCGCCCTCGAGCTCGCGGATCCGCCGTTCGAGCTGCTCGGCGTTGAGGCGGGCCGCCTCCGACTCGCGTGAGAGCTGGGTCGCGAGGTTCGCGAGCGCCTGCCGGTGCTCCTCGAGCTCCGTGGTGGTCTCCGCCAGCTCGACGCGGAGCTCCGCGATGACGTGCGACTTGCGGCGCCAGCGCGGCCGACGCGGCGCCGGGGCCTCGAGCACGGTGGCGGGCTCCGGCGTATCCGCGGCGCGGGAGGAGACGATCGCGAGGACGCCCAGGAACGTCGCGGCGCAGATCCCGGCCGCGTAGAGGATGCCCGAGTGCCCGCCGACGATGAGGTACGCAGCCGCGGCGACCGCGGCTCCGGCGCCGGCCGTGCCCGCGGCGGCGAGCGTCCGTGCCGGCCCCTTGCTCACTGCAGGTGTCCGCCCTGGATGATGGCCGCGAGCTCCTGCGTCTTGCTCAGGGCCCGCTCCAGCCGGCTGTTGCGATCGGCGAGCTCGTGCTTGAGACGGTCGACCGCCTCCTGGTCGCGGAGCCGCTCGACCTGGATCCGGTGCAGCTCGGTCTCGAGCTCCTGCACGCGGCGCTCCCGCGCGGCCATCTCGCCGCCGAGCTCCTGCAGCTTCCCACGCAGGTCCTGCAGCCGCGCAGCCTCGGTGTCGAAGAGGCCGAGCACGCGCTCGAGCGTCCGTCCCCAGACGGGCGCCGCCGTGGCCGCGCCGGACGTGAGGTTGTCGGGGGTCGAGACGACGCTGATCGACGCGACGTCGAGCAGCGAGACCAGGGTGGAGGGCGTGACGACGCCGATGCCGATCGCGCCGGAGAAGTGCTCGCGAATGCTGGCGATGCGCTCCGGGGTTGCATCCGCGAGGACCACGCGGACGCTGCCGTCGCTCACGCGCACGGGTGCGGCGCCGATGCGGGCGAGCTCCTCGCCGCCCACGCGGGCGGCAGACTCGCTGTCGATCACGAGCGGCTCGTCCTCGAGGTAGGTGAGCTCCCAGCTGCGCGCGGTCTCGATCGCCGCGCTGCGCTCGTCACCAGGCTCGACGCGCTGCTCCTCTCCGTACATCGTCTCGCTCTCGAAATAGTCGTCCACGGGTGGCCTCCAATTCGCTTTCGGCGCAGTTATCGGCGCGGGATCGGGCGTTCTTTAGGCGCGGCGCGCCTCAGACCTGCGCCAGGTAGACGCAGACGTCGCCGTCGGGGAGGGTGCGGCCGCTGCGCACGACCTCGAACAGGCTCGGCTCGTCCCGGTCGGGAAGGACGATCTCGACGGTCTCGCCCGGCTGCGGCGGCACCCCGGTCTGCGGGACGAGCTCGTATCCGTTCGGGCCCGGGACGAACAGGGAATAGTCGAC
>DASTZY010000106.1:0-10286 GCA_035764085.1 Gaiellaceae bacterium | reverse complement strand
CTGCCTGGAAGTAGGAACGGACGCGCGGCCGGAGCGATTTCGCCTTCCCCACGTAGAGGACGGAACCGCTCGCATCACGGAAGAGGTAGACGCCCGGCTTGGCCGGAACGCGCTTCAACTGGGTCTCGATCGCCTCCGCGGCCACGAGGTCCAGCGTATCCCCCGGCTACCCTGGTGCTGTGCGGGGGTTCGTCGTGGCAATAGGGGTCTTCTTCGCGTGTGTCGGGCCGGCGTTTGCCGGTGGCCCGTACATGATGGTCGGCGCGGCCGAGGACGTCGGCAAGTCGCCCGACTACGCGTTCGCGAAGACGGAGATGGACAACGCGAAGCTAGCGGGCCTCGACACGATCCGCGTCACGCAGGTATGGACGAAGGGCCAGACCGAGCTCGGCGGCCCCGACCAGATCATCCTCGGCAACGCGATCAAGGCCGCGCAGTTCACCGGCATCCGGATCGTGCTCTCGCTCTATCCGTTCGGCTCGAGCGTGACGCCGCTGACCGATCAGGATCGCGCGGACTTCGCAAAGTTCGTCGTCGACGTCGCGCAGCGCTACCCGTGGGTGCACGACTACATCATCGGCAACGAGCCGAACCTGAACCGTTTCTGGATGCCGCAGTTCAACCCCGACGGGACCGACGCGGCTGCGCCCGCCTACGAGCAGCTGCTCGCGACGACCTACGACGCCTTGAAGGCGGCCGAGCCGCACTCGACGATCTACGGGGCCGCGCTCGCTCCGCGCGGCGTCGACAAGCCGAACACCGGCCGCGACACGCACTCGCCGACGGCGTTCATCAACGACATGGGGGCCGCGTACAAGGCGAGCGAGCGTGCGGTGCCGATCATGGACGCGTTCGCCTTCCACCCCTATCCCGAGAGCTCGAGCACGAGCCCGAACTTCCCGCATCCGCTCAGCTCGTCGATCGGCCTCGCCGACTACGGGAAGCTCGTGCAGCTCCTCGGCACCGCGTTCGACGGCACGGCGCAGAAGGGATCGACGCTGCCGATCCTTTACGACGAATTCGGGATCGAGACGCAGGTGCCGCCGTCGAAGGCTGCGCTGTACATCGCGAACGAGCCCGCGACGACGAAGCCCGTCGACGAGGCGACGCAGGCGGCCGACTACCAGCTGGCGATGTCGATGACGTTCTGCCAGCCGAACGTGCTGGGGCTGCTCCTCTTCCACGTGCAGGACGAGCCCGACCTGTCGATGTGGCAGTCCGGCCTCTATTACGTCGACGGGTCGCCGAAGAGCTCGCTGCCGGCCGTGCGCGCGGCCGCCGACAGCGTGCATCGCGGCGTGATCGCGACCTGCACCGGGATGTCGCTGACGCCGACCGTGAAGCTCAAGGCCGGCAAGCCGACCAAGACCGGCGTGACCGTCACCCTCACCTGCTCGCTGGACTGCAGCTATGTCGCGTCGCTCGACCGGGGCCGCGCCGTGCGCGGGACGGCACTCGGGCGCACGCCGACGAAAGTGATCTTCCGCGCGAAGCTGAAGAAGGGCCGCCACTCCGTCGCCGTGAAGGCGACCGCGACGACCAACACGGGGGCACCCGCGTCGGCGGCGCTAACGTTCAAGGCGTGAGCGGCCAGTACGTCGGGTACACCTTCTTCCGCGTCGACCCGGCGTGGCGGCGCCTGCCCGTCGAGGAGCGGGCCGCCCACAAGGACGCGTTCGCCGACGTCGTCGACGAGCTCGGCCCGCGGTTCGAGCATCTGCGCGTCTACTCGACGACTGGGGTCCGGCCCGAGACGGACTTCTTCTTCTGGAAGATCACCCAGCGGTACGAAGATCTCGGCGAGCTCGGCACGGCGCTGAACGCCACTCCGCTCGCGGGCTACCTCGAGACGCCGTACTCGTACCTCGCGACGACCAAGGCGTCGCAGTACACGAGCGCCCGGCGGGCGCGCAAGATCACGCCGCGCCAGTCGCCCTACCTCGTCGTCTACCCGTTCGTGAAGGTGCGGCCGTGGTACGCGCTCTCCGAGGAGGAGCGCCAGCGGGCCATGGACGAGCACATCCGGATCGGCCGCGAGGAGTTCCCCGGGATCAAGAACCACACGACGTACTCGTTCGGGATCGACGACCAGGAGTTCATGACGGCCTTCGAGTGCGAGGAGCCGGCGGACTTCATGCACCTCATGCTGCGGCTGCGCGACAGCGAGGCCTCCGCCTACACCGAGCGCGACACGCCGATCTTCGTCGGCCGCCACGTGGCGATCCGCGAGGCGCTGTCCGCGCTCGACGGCGCGACGGCGCGCGTCGAGGCCTAGCGTTCCAAGACACCGAGCGGTACACTCGCGCCGCCGGCCGTCTACGACGAAAGGAGGCCGCGACGTGTTCCGCACATTCTGCGCAGTCGCCCTCCTGACCGGCCCGGCCTCGCGCTAAGCGCGCGCGACGAGGGCCCTGCGCCCCGTTAGCCAGCAGAGTTCAGCCAGAGAAAGGATCGCTGGATGCGCAAAGCGCGCAAGCCCGGCCGTCCGGCGCAGGTGCGCCGGGTCACGGCCCGGATCAACGAACAGATCGGCGTACGGGCCGTACGGCTCGTCGCGGAGGACGGCACCCAGCTCGGCGTCATGCCTGCGGACGAGGCGCGCACCCACGCGTACGACCGTGGGCTCGACCTCGTCGAGGTCGCTGCGGACTCCGACCCGCCGGTGTGCCGTGTCATGGACTACGGCAAGTGGCGTTACGAGGAGGAGCGCAGGCTGCGGCAGAGCCGCCGCAACCAGGTGCACGTCTCGTTCAAGGAGGTGCGGCTGCGTCCGAAGATCGCGGCCCACGACTACGAGTGGAAGCGGGACAAGGCGCTCGGCTTCCTGCAGGACGGCGCGAAGGTGAAGGCGATCGTCTTCTTCCGTGGCCGCGAGCGCGAGCATCCCGAGCGCGGCCGCGAGCTGATCGACCGGCTCGCGGCCGACGTCGGCGAGGTGGGGAAGCTCGAGAGCACGCCCGTGTTCGAGAGCCGGACGATGACGGCGGTGTTCGCGCCGCGATGAGCCGCCGTCATCTCCGCAACCTGTGCGCCCTGCTCGGCGACGACCTCGATGTCGAGCGGGCGCGGGACGAGTACCTCGCCTCGCTCGACGCCGACGACGGGCTGGCGGTGCTGCTGATCCCGCGGGAGACGATCCTCGCGGCCGCGACCGCGAAGCCGCCGGTTCCCCGCTGCGACCGGTGCGGAGCGCGGCTGTCGCGGAAGCGGCACCGCTGCAGCCGCTGCGGGCTCCGTCAGACGTAGGTGTGCTGGTCGCGCCAGGTGCGCCACATCGCGATGCCGCAGAGGGCGAGCACCGCCACGAAGGCGATGATCTGGTAGCCCACGGCGCCGCCGTACCAATAGACGCCGACGTCGGCGACGGCGGTGATCGCCGCCCCGTAGAACACGACCTGCGCCCGCGGCGGCCACATCGAGATCCCTTCCCTCCGCTCGCGCCAGACGAGGAAGATGAAGTACGCGATCGCCAGGAAGAACGCGATGCGCGCGAGGGTGTTCAACGCGACGAGCGTCTGCTCGAGCTGGAACACGACGATCAGCGCGGCGATGGCCGCGAGGATCAGCAGGCCCCGGACGGTCGGGTTCATGCGGGAGAAGATGCTCATGTAGCCGTCAAGTACGCCCGCACCGCGAGCGCTCCTGCCACCAAGGTAGCGCCCGTGAACCACGCCAGCCGCCCGCGGCGATCCGCGGGCGCGTACAGCCACGGCGCGAGCACGGCGAGCAGCGAGAGCGTGCCGTACAGGTAGTGGAGCCGGTCGGCGGCCCGCCGGTGGTCCGACAGGAGGAGGAGCCCGAGCCCGACCTGCGCGACGAGCAGCGTCTGCGCGAGCGCGAGCAGATGCGTGAGGAGCCCGCGCGGCTCCCGGTGGCGGTAGTACGTCCACGCGCCCGCCGCCGCGGCGCCGAACGTCGCCGCAAGCACCGCGAAGGCGACGGCATGGTGGACGCCGAGCATGGCCCGGCCCAGCCTAGTCGTGCTGCCTAGCGGTGCCGCTACTCGCGCTCGGTCTGGCCGGGATCCGGCGCCGGCGTGGGCGGCGTGCCCTCGTCGGGCGGCGGGTACGGCTCCGGCACCTGCGCCGGCTGCGGCGGGTTGCCCTCGTCCGGGGGCGGATAGGGCGCGTTCGGTTCTTCCGGCGTCACCATCATCGTGTCCTGTACCGGAAGACGGGCGCGGCGAATCCTCTCGTCCGCGCCGGCGAGCTGTTCCGCGAGCTCGTCCTCGATCCGTTTCCGTTCCTGCTCGAGCTCCACGAGCCGTTGCCGCGCCGCCTGCTCCGCGGTCTCGTCACCGCGCCAGGCGGCCTCGCCGAGCGCCTGCAGCGCCGGGCCGCGCTGGACATCGACCGCGTCGAGCCGCGACCGACTACGCCAGCGGCTCATCTGCGTGTCGAGTCTCGCCCGCCACACCTCCGCGGTGCTCGCGGCGTGCGCGCGGCCGTCGGTCGCAAGGCGCGAGGAGCGCTGCGCCCACAGGTCGCCGCTGCGTCGCGTCGCCTCGCTCAGCGCTGCGAGCAGGATCGCCGCCAGGAGCAGCAGCACGATCCCCCACGCCCAGCTCCCCGTGGCGAACAGGCCGATCGCCGCGCCGAACGCCGCGAAGCCGAGGCACAGAAGGACGAAGCGCGCCGGCACCCCGGCCCAGCGCTTCTCCACGCTCTCGTGCACCACCGGACCGGGAACGGTCTCGACGGGCGGCGGCATCTCGGCCGCCGGCGCGCCGCAGCTCGGACAGAAGCGCGCGCTCGGCGAGAGCTCCTCGCCGCAGCTACGGCACGCGCTCTCCCTGACCGGGGATGCGCTCATGGGCCGGGTCTTCCCCACCTTCGAGCGCTCGTAACGCCTCCGCAGCCCGCCTACGGAGCGGCCCCACCTGCGCACGGTAGTCCTCGTCGGAGACCTTGCCCGTCCGGTGGTCGAACTCCAGCTCCTTCAGCGCGGCAAGCGCGCGGTCCCGCTCCTCCGCCAGGGCGAGGCGTCGCCGCGCCTCGGGGGCGAGCTCGTCGAGCCGGTCGCTCGCGGGAGCGGGATCGCGCAGGAACGGGCGCGCGACGAAGACGACTGCGACGACCGCGAGCACCGCGCCGAGCGCGAGCGCCCAGCCCACCTCAGATTCCCGCTGGAGCCGCGCCTGCCGCGTACCGCGCGGCCAGCCGCCGCTGCTCGACGGCGTCCGGCCACATCGCGATCAGCGCGCCCGCGACGAAGAGGAAGCCGGCGGCCCAGATGAGGTTGATCAGCGGCTTCACGAAGACCTTCAGGTCGATCGTCCCGCGCTTGTTCACCAGCTGTGCCGACGTGAAGACGTCGCCGAGCGAGCGGGGGTCGTGGTAGATCGAGACCTCGTTCGCCGGTCCTTCGATCGCGTAGACGTTCTCGCCGGGATGGAGCGTTGCCACGTGCGATCCGCCGCGGCGGACGTCGACGGCCGCCCGGAAGCCCGTCCAGTTCGGGCCGTGCACGCCGGCGGTCGCGAGATACGTGACCGTGTAGCCGGCCGCGCGGATCGACTGGCCGGGACGCAGCTTCTGCTCGTGCACGGTCTGGTACGCGCTCGAGCCGGCGATCCCGATCGCGAGCAACAGAACGGCGGCGTGCACGAGGTAGCCGCCGTAGCGGCGGCGATTGCGCCCGATGAGGCGGAACACGCCTCCGGCTGCGGCCCTGCCCCGCACGAACTCGAGCACGATCGAGGCGGCGACGAAGGCCGCGAACGTGTACGCGAGCAGGCCGGGCCAGGAGCTGCCGAAGCCGAGCGCGAGCAGCGCGATCCCGGTCGCCACCGCGGCCGCGAACGGGATCAGGAACGTCTTCCCGAGCGAGCGGAGCGAGGCCCTCCGCCACGCCACGAGCGGCCCCAGCCCCATCAGGAGCAGCAGCGGCAGCCCGAACGTGTGCAGGAAGAAGTCGTAGTACGGCTTCGAGACCGAGCGCGTCTCGCCGCGCACCGCGTCCGAGAGGACCGGGTACAGGACGCCCCAGAGGATCGTCAGGCACAGCGCGACCAGGAGCAGGTTGTTGTAGAGGAACGTCGCCTCCCGCGAGACCAGCGACTCGAGCCGCGTCTTCGTCCGCAGCAGCGGCAGGCGCCAGCGGATCAGGACGATCGAGAGTCCGACCATCAGCGCGAGGAAGCCGAGGAACCAGCCTCCGATCGGACTCTGCGAGAAGGAGTGGATAGAGTCGATCACCCCGGAGCGCGTGAGGAACGTGCCGAACAGCGACAGGTTGAAGGCGAGCGCGACGAGGATCATGTTCCAGACCTTCAGCATCCCGCGCTTCTCCTGGATCATCACCGAGTGGAGAAACGCGGTCGCCGCGAGCCACGGCATGAGCGCCGCGTTCTCGACCGGGTCCCAGGCGTAGTAGCCGCCCCAGCCGATCTCGACGTACGCCCAGTGGGCGCCGATCAGCTGTCCCACGCCGAGGAACGTCCACGCCGCCAGCGTCCAGCGGCGCGTGGCCACGATCCAGCGCTCGTCCGTGCGGCCCGAGAGGAGCGCGCCCATGGCGAAGGCGAACGGGACGGTGAGGCCGACGTAGCCGAGGTACAGCATCGGCGGGTGGGCGAGCATGTACGGGTTCTGCAGGCTCGGCACCATCCCCTGGCCGTCCGCCGGAGCCGGCTGCACGTTGAACGGGCTCGAGACGAAGCAGAGCATGAAGGCGAAGAAGACCGCCACCAGCCCGAACACCGGCACCGTCCACGCAACGAGCTCCCGCGAGCGGCGGTTGAGCCAGACCGCGAGCGCGGCGTAGCCCGTGAGCACGAGGAGCCAGAGCAGGAGCGATCCCTCCTGGCCGCCCCAGAAGGCCGAGAGCGCGTAGCCGAGCGGGAGCTTGTGGCTCGTGTGCTGCCAGACGTAGACGAAGGTGAGGTCGCGGCGGCCCAGCGCGACGAGCAGCACGACCGCCGCAACGAGCGTCACCGGGAACGCGGCGAGCAGCGCGTTCTGCGCCGAGAGCGCGAGCCGGCGGCGCCGCTTCCACGCGGCGTACGAGCCCGCGATCAGCGCGTACGCGACGAGGCCGAAAGCGAGGAGAAGCGTGGCGCGCCCGAGCTGGGCCATCGCGTCAGGTCTGGGAGGACTTCGCGGGCGTGTACTTCGAGGGGCACTTCGTCACGAGCGACCCCGGCTTCGCGACGAAGACGCCGTGGCGGAGGGATCCCTCGACGACGATGTGGCGTCCGACCTTGAACAGGTCGGGGACGCTGCCGCGGTAGGCGACCGCGACGCGCGCAGGCGCGGCTCGCCCGATGTCCTTGAGCGTGAAGCGCATGCCGCCGTGGGTGTACGAGTCCCCCGTCACCGGGCCGACGACGGCGCCGACGAGGGTGACCTCGCCCGCGTGGCCGGCCAGCGAGCTCGGCGTCAGCTGCGCGACGCCGTTTCCGGCGAGGGCCGTGTACACGACGAAGACGGCGAGCGCACCCGCCACGGAGAGAGCGATCACGAGGCGCGCAGGACTTGATCCCACGCGGGCATCGTAGCCCCGCTCGCCGCAGGCGAGCGCAGGTTCTTGGTTCTTCCCGCTGAGGCCTAGCTCTTCGGCGTCGGGGCCGGCTTGCGCGCCGGGATGCGGTACCCGTGCTCGTGGCAGAGCGACCCTGGCGCGTCCTCGGTGAGCGCGTCGCAGTAACCCTTGCCGTACGCGGCCCTGAGGAACGCGGCCACGACTTCGAGGTTCCACTCCGACACTTCGAGGGTCTCCCGCCAGAGGTCGGCGAGACGGAGGTCGATGTCGAGCTCGAGGAGATCGATCCGGGAGGGTCGCTTGGGCATGGCGACACGCTAGAAACAGGGTCGGACGGCATAGGCTGGACCCATGGGCGACGTTCGCTTCGGCCCGGGCGGACTGCCCGAGGCAGCCACGTTCGAGGAGTCGTTCGCATTGCTCGCGGCGGACGGCTATCGCGCGTGCGAGTTCGGGTTCGTCAGCGGCTTCTGGCTCGACTACGAGACCGCGCCGCTGCTCGGCGAGGCGGCCGCCGCCGCGGATGTCGCGCTCTCGGTGCACGCCCCGCTGGCCGCCTTCATGGGACATGCCGACCGCGGCAAGAAGTTCAAGATGGCGCTGGGGATGCTCGACCACACCGCGGGGCTGGCCCGGGCCTGCGGCGCGCGGCTGATCGTCTTCCATCCCGGCTTCCTGCTCGGCCGCGAGCGGGAGCTCGCGATCGCGGACGTGGTCGACCAGCTCGGCGACCTGCGCGAGCGCCTCGAGGCCAAGGGGCGGCTCGTCCCGTTCGGCGTCGAGGTGATGGGCCGCGTGCGCGATCTCGGCACCGTGGACGACGTGGTCGCGATCGCCGGCGCGGTGGACTTCGTCCGGCCCGTGCTCGACTTCGCCCACATGCACGCGACGAGCGACGGCGCCTTCCTCGACGGGGACGCGTTCGCGGGAGCTCTTGCCGGCGCGGACGCGGTGCTCGAGCCCGGCGCGCCGTTCCACATCCACTTCAGCGACATCCAGTACGCGAACCGGAACGAGACGAAGCACCTCCCCTACGGCGAAGGGACGCTGCGCGCCGCACCGCTCCGCGAGGCGCTCGCCCGCTTCGACCGCGACGCCGTCGTGATCAGCGAGTCGCCCGACGAGGCGAGCCACCGTGCGATCCGCGAGGCGCTGCTCGGCTAGCCCGGCTCTACCACCACAGCGCAGGCAGCGGGAGGTCCTCCGCGTAGCCCTGCCGGCTGAGCCGCGCGCGCTCTCCCACGAGCGCCTCGCCGACCTCGGGGTTGAGGTCGCCGAGCATCTGCAGCAGCGCCGGGCCGACCGGCCAGCCGCGCACGCGCTCCTGGGTCGCGAGATCCTCGCCGACCCAGAAGACGTGCGGCCTCGCGGCTGCGGTTACCACGCTCCCATCCCGCTCTCTTTCGTAGGTCGGTAGTGCGCGGCGACACACACCCGTTCGGATAGGCCGGAGCCACCGGAGGTCCAAGGCTGCCCGGACGCGTAGCATCGCGGCCGTGCTCGACCCCAAGGTCTTCAAGGCGTACGACGTGCGCGGGATCTATCCCGACGAGCTCGACGCGGCAGGCGCCGAGGCGATCGGGCGCGCCTACGTCGAGCGGTTCGAGCCGCGGCGGATCGCCGTCGGCCGCGACATGCGTCTCTCCTCGCCCGCCATGCAGGAGGCGGTCATGCGCGGCGCCGCGACGGCCGGCGCAGACGTGCTCGACCTCGGGCTCGTCGGCACCGAGATGGTCTATTTCGCGGTCGGCTCCCTCGGGCTCGAGGGCGGGATCATGGTCACCGCGTCGCACAATCCGAAGGAGTACACCGGCATGAAGCTCGTGCGGCGCGGCGCGCTTCCGGTCGGCGGCGAGTCGGGTCTCCTCGAAGTCCGCGACCGCGCCATGTCCGAAACAGACACGGCCGGAACCAGGTTCCGGACGGGTCCCGAGGGGACAGTCGCGGCGCACGACATCTGGCCCGCGTACGTCGACCGAGTGCTGTCGTTCGTGGACGTGGCGGCGATCAAGCGGCTCCGGGTCGTGATCGACGCGGCGAACGGGCTGGCCGGCACGATGCTGCCGCCGGTGCTCGAACGCCTCCCGGTCGAGGCCGTCCGCTGCTACTTCGAGCCCGACGGCTCGTTCCCGAACCACGAGCCGAACCCGCTCCTGCCCGAGAACCGCGAGTTCATCGTGAGCAAGACGCTCGAGGAGGGCGCCGACCTCGGGGTCGCCTTCGACGGCGACGCCGACCGCTGCTTCTTCGTCGACGACACGGGTGAGTTCGTCCCCGGCGACTTCGTCACCGCGCTCTTCGCCGAAAGCGTGCTCGAGAAGGAGCCGGGCGCCAAGGTCATCTACGACATCCGCGCGAGCCGGGCCGTGCCCGACACGATCGAGCGCGCGGGCGGCGTCCCGCTCGCCAACCGCGTCGGCCACGCCTTCATCAAGGCGCGGATGCGGAAGGAGGACGCGGCGTTCGCCGGCGAGGTCTCCGGCCACTACTACTTCCGCGACTTCAGCCAGGCGGACTCGGGCGTCGTCCCGTTCCTGCTCATGCTCGAGCTGATCTCGAAGCGGGGCCGGAAGCTCTCCGAGATCCTCGCGCCGCTGCGGGAGCGGTACTTCATCACGGGCGAGATCAACACGCCGGTCCCGGACGTCGCGCTCAAGCTGCAGGAGCTGAAGGAGCGCTACGCGGACGGGCGCGTCTCGCACCTCGACGGGATCTCCGTGGACTTCGACGACTGGCATTTCAACGTCCGACCCTCGAACACCGAGCCGTTGCTGCGCCTCAACCTCGAGGCGCTGTCGGAGGAG
>DASTZY010000105.1:0-13794 GCA_035764085.1 Gaiellaceae bacterium | reverse complement strand
TCAGTTCCGGTCGCGCGCGGGCGCGGCGCGGCGGATCAAGGTCACGCCGTCGCGGACGGTGGTGAGGACGCACACCACCCTCGGGTCGTTGACGACCTTGTCGTTGAAGGCGCGCAGCGCCCGGGCGCCCTCGTGGGGGTTCGACTCGGACGCAAGGACGCCGCCGGACTGCAGCGTGTTGTCGACGACGATCAGGCCGTGCGGGGCGAGCTTGGGCAGGACCGCCTCGTAGTAGGCGTCGTAGGAGACCTTGTCGGCGTCGATGAAGACGAGGTCGAAGGGCCCGTCGAGCGTGGCGAGCGTCTCGGTCGCCGGGCCGAGCCGGTAGTCGATGCGGTCGGCGACCCCGGCTTCCTCGGCGTACCGGCGGGCGACGGCGGTGGTCTCCTCGTTGATGTCGCAGCTGACGATGCTGCCGTCCGGCGGCAGCGCGCCGGCCATGGCAATCGACGACCAGCCGGTGAACGTTCCCACTTCGAGGACGCGCCGGGCCTGCGACAGCGTCACGAGGAAGGAGAGGAACGCGCCCTCGACGTGTCCGACCATCATCTGCGGGTTGTCCTGCGTCTCGCGCGTCTCGGCGGCGAGGCGGTCGAAGAGGTCTGCACGCGGGCTCGTGAAGCGGTCGGCGTATGCCTCGATCTCTTCGGGGATGTACGGCATCCGGCCGCCACCCTAGGACAAACCGCCCGGCGCCGTGACGCGTACCGCTCGGGGATGGGGCAGTACGTCGATCTCTCCGCCCGGCGGCGGGCACGCACGCGAGCATCCGGCGTGGCCGTCGCCTGCGCGGCGACTGCGGTTCTCGTCGCAGCCGCCGGAACGATTCACCTCTACCTCTGGTTCGACTACTTCCACCGCGTGCACGTCGTCGGCGTCCTCTTCCTCGTCAACGCCGGCGTCGGGCTGGCGATCGCCGCGGCGCTGCTCGCGCGTCCCGGCGCGCTCGCGCTGCTCGCGGCCGCCGGCTACGCGCTCGGGACGCTGGTCGCCTTCGCGATCAGCACGCGCTGGGGCCTGTTCGGGTATCGCGAGTCGTTCTGGGGAAGCTGGCAGGAGGCGGCCGGGGCTCTCGAGCTCGCCGCGGCGGTGCTGGCGGGCGCGACCCTCCTACGCCTGCGTTAGCGCGTCCTGCCCTTCGATGGGCGAGAGGATGCGGACGGCCAGGCTCGGCGTGCAGCCGTGCTCGACGAGCTCGATCAGCTGGTGGAGGTCGTAGCGCTCGTCACGCGCGACGCGGGCCGCGAGCGACCGGGGGAAGCCGGAGTGGAGCAGCTCCGCCTTCCTCCAGTCGACCACTGCCTGCGTGTCTCGCATGGCCCGCTGGGCGCCGCGTCGCGTGGAGGGGCGCACGGCGCCAGGGGGTGCGCCGTGCTCCCGCTCCGTGCGTGGGGCTAGCCCCAACCTCCTCCGCCGGTGGTCGTGGTGCCGCCGCCACCGGACGACGTCGTGTGCTTGACGACCGTGCCCTTGGCCGAGATGACGTACCACTTGCCACCGTTGAGGTTGAGCCCCTCGCCGCCGGCCTTGCCGGCGGACTTGTCGCCGACGTAGGTGTAGAGCGGCCAGTGCGCGTAGGTCACGACGCGGCCGCCGGACGGGTTCTTGACGGTGCCGAGCAGGCTCGACTTCGCGGTCCCGCCCGCGGTGGGCTTTCCGGAGCTGTTCCACTTCAGCGGGGGCCAGAAGCTCGTGCAGGACCCCGTGCAGGTGACGCGGCTGTGCTGGTCCTTCATGAAGACGTAGATCGTCTTCCCCGCCGGGTTGACGAGGACGGTGCCCAAGCCGCCGATCTTGCGCGTCTTCACTGCCACCGAGCTCGTGGAGTGCAGCGCGCCGGCGACGCCGCCCTGCGACGCCGACGACGAGGACGAGCCGCCGCAACCGGCGGCGACGAGCCCGAGCAGCGCAAGCAGCGCAACCGCCATCAGGCGCACCTGGTATCGGTGGGAGTTGCCGCGCAGGATCCTCACATTCATCTCCTCCTTCAATGAGCGTTCGTAGTGCTAATCGCAGCGCGTTGACAGTCGGATTGCGCCTCGCAAGGGCAATCCGGCGACGGCGATCTGCGGGTAGAGGTAGCGGTGGGCGCTGAATCTGCGGCAGACGGCGCACGGACTTCGCGCGACCGCCCGGCGGGCGGCTTCTCGCCCCTGCTGTTCGTCGGCGTCGCGATCGCCTCGATCGGCGGCCCGCTCGCGCTGATCAACTTCCTCCCCGCCACGGCGGGGGATGAGGGGCTCGCGTCGGCCGGGCTCGTCGTGCTTCTGGCGCTCCTCGTGTTCGCCGCGCCGCTCGCGATCTGGCTCGTCTACTCCCGGCGGATCGTCTCACCGGGCGGGTTGACCGCCTTCGTCGACGCGGCGGCAGGACGCCGCATGGCGGTCGTGCACGGCTGGATCTGGGCGATCGCGTACTTCCTCTACCTGCCGTACACCGTCACGTTCGTGGTTTACGACGTGCTGGCGCCCGTGTTCCCCGGGATCGTCCCCTACCGCTGGGTGCTCGAGCTCGTCCTGCCCGTGGCGATAGTCGTCCTCGTGCTCGCCCCGCTCCGGCTGGCGCTCGTGAGCCTGCTCGTGGTCGGCGTGGCGCAGCTCGTGCTCCTGCTCGCGCTCGGCGGCGTCGCCATGGCACACCTCCCGGCGCGTTTCTCCTCCGAGCCGAGCGTCGACCCTACGGGCCGTGCGGTCGCAGGAACGGCCCTTCTGTTCGTATGCGCGAGCCTGCCCCTCTACCTCGGAGCCGAGGCGCGTGGCGGCAGCAGGACGGTGCGGCGCGGCCTGACGATCGCGGTCGCCGTCGTCGGCCTCTGCTTCTTCGTCGCTGCGCTCGGCTTCTCCCAGGTCCCCGACGCGCTCCTGCGCGCGCCGGTGCCGGCCGAGGCCGTCGCCCACTACTACGGGAGCCGGAACTTCGGAGTCGCCGTCGGGCTGGGGATCGCGGCCGGCACGCTTGCGCTGATCGTGGCCGAGTACCTCGCGCTCGGTCGCCTGCTGCACTGGCTCTACGACATCCCGCTGCGACGCGTGCTCGTGTGGATCGCCGTCCCGTTCGTCGCCGCGGACGTGCTCTCCCTCATCAACCCCGAGCAGTTCTACGACAAGCTGCTCGAGCCGTCGCTGGGGGCGCTCTTCATCTCGCAGCTCGTCGTGTTCCTCGTCTTCCCGCTGTACCGGAAGGGCGTGCGGTGGTGGCCGCTCGTCGCGGTCGCCTCCGGGCTGATGGCGTGGGGCTTCTACCAGCTCGTCGCCGGCAGCGCGTCGACCTAGGAGTTCGCCGCTCCGACGATCGCCGGCCGGGTGAACTTCGGGGCCTTCGGCAGGTCCGTCTGCTCGACGTGGGCGACGGCGAAGCCGGCAGCCTCGATCGCTGCCAGTGTCCGCCGGTTGCAATCGCAGCCGACCAGGGCGTGGTTGAGCCAGTTGATCCGGTCCTGGAAGCGCGCGAGCGCGGCATCGTCCGAGCGGACGTGCTCGATGAACAGCAGGCGCCCGCCGGGCTTGAGCACGCGCCGGATCTCGCCGAGCGTGCGCGGCTGGTCGTCGACGCCGCAGAGCACGAGGGTCGAGACCACGGTGTCGAAGCTCCCGTCTGCGAACGGGAGATCTTCCGCCGGCGCGCTGACGACCTTGGCGAGCGGCGCCTGCTTCGCGGCCCTCTGCTCCAGCTTGCGGAGCATGGCCGGCTCGGGCTCGGTGACCACCACCGAGTCGGCCGTGCCCTCGTAGAACTGCAGGTTCGCGCCGGTGCCGCCGCCGATCTCGAGGACGTTCCCGCCTGCTTCCGCCAGGAGGCTCTCGCGCATGGCGGCCAGCCCCGCCTCCTCGCTGCTGCGCGAGCAACGGTCGTACATCGCCGCGAAGATGCTCGCCCGCAGACCCATGCGGCGAGCATACGCTCCTGGTCTCCGCGCGCCTGCTATAGTGAACCCAATGGTTCAGTATTCACCGACCGCCGACGATCGCGCCTTTGCAGCACTCGCCGACCCGACCCGCCGCGCCGTGCTCGAGCGGCTCGGCTCCGGCAGCGCGACGGTCAGCGAGCTCGCCGAGCCCTTCGGCATGTCGCTGACCGGGATGAAGAAGCACATCCGGCTGCTCGAGGAGGCGGAGCTCGTCACGACGGCGAAGGTCGGCCGCGTCCGCCGGTGCACGCTCGCCCCGTACGCCTTCGAGGGCATCAGCACCTGGCTGCAGCGGCTCGACCGGTTCGCCCAGGTCGTCGAGCGCACGAAAGGAGACAGATGAGCCCGACCAAGGACAAGCAGGGATTCAGCGCCGAGGAGAAGGCGGCGATGCGCGCCCGCGCGAAGGAGCTGAAGGCGGCCGAGGACGGTGAGACCGCCGTACAGGAGGCGCTGGCCAAGATGGCGCCCGCCGACCGCGCCCTCGGCAAGCGGATCCACGCCATCGTCAAGAAGAGCGCGCCGGAGCTCACCCCTAAGACGTGGTACGGAATGCCCGCCTACGCGAACAAGGACGGCAAGGTCGTCGTCTTCTTCCGGGACGCCGGCAAGTTCAAGGAGCGCTACGCGATGCTCGGCTTCAACGACAACGCGAGCCTCGACGACGGCGCCATGTGGCCGATCGCCTACGCGCTGACCAAACCCGGCAAGGCCGACGAGGCGCGGATCGCCAAGCTCGTCGAGCAGGCGGTGAGCTGATGAACGAGACCACCGTCACGACGCCGAGCGAGCTCGAGATCCGCGTCGAGCGCGTCTTCGACGCGCCGCGCGAGCACGTCTTCTCCGTCTGGACGGATCCCCGGCTGATCCCCGAGTGGTGGGGCGAGAGCACCGTCGTCGAGGAGATGGACGTCAGGCCCGGCGGCCGCTGGCGCTTCAACACCGGCTACGGCGCCGTCGAGGGCGAGTTCCGGGAGGTCGAGCCGCCCGCGCGTCTGGTGCAGACGTTCCAGAACCACCTGCAGACGCTGGAGTTCGAGGATCTCGGCGACGACCGGACGAAGCTGACGCAGACGATGAGCTTCTCCTCGGCCGAGGAACGCGACACGACGATGAACTACGGCGTCGAGGAGGGTGCGAAGGGCGGCTTCGCGCGGATCGACGAGGTGCTGCGGAAGCTCGCCGCACGGTAGTGCCCCAAGAAACGCCAAAGCCCGCGAACCGCTTGCGCAATTCCCGGGCTTTGACGCTGCGTAATCTCGCATGCCGGAGCGCGTTCGTCAAGGGGGAACCGTCGATGAGTTTCCGGCCGCGCGGCGGTCGTAGCTGCGACACCCAAGGAGGAGGATCGAATGTCCACCGTGAGCTCCCGGCTCAACATCAGCAAGGTCGGCCGCGTCGCACTGTCCGTGGCCGACACCGACCGGGCGATCGACTTCTACGTCGGCACGCTCGGGTTCGAGAAGGTCGTCGACGTCCCGATGGGCCCGGACATGCGCTGGGTCGAGGTCGCCATCCCCGGCGCCGAGACCACGATTGCGCTCGCCCCGCCGCCCGAGGGCAAGCCTGCAGGCGGCAGCGAGACGGGGATCTGCCTCGACACGAGCGACGTAGACGGCGCGCACGCCGCGCTGAAGGCCGCGGGCGCCGACGTCGACGACGAGGTCAGCCGCTACGGCGGGCCCGTGCCGCCGATGTTCTGGCTCCGCGACCCGGACGGCAACTCGCTCATCGTCGTCCAGCCGTCGAGCTGATCACGACGCTCGACCTGCGGACGGTCGACTTCCTGGCGCGCCTCCGGCTCCGGACGGGGGCGCGCCTCGTCCGCGCGCCGCGCGAGCTCTGGGACCTGCTCGACCTCTGCGGCCTAGTTGAGGCGGTCGGTGGGCTGGAAGTGCCGGCGGCGAAGCCGCCGTCACCCGGCCGGAAGAGCAGGGGGCAGCTCGAACAGCGGGAACAGCCGCGGCGTGTCGAGGAAGAACGTGAGCTCGACGATCCGGCCGTCTGACACCTCGGGGACGATGAGCGCCCAGGGCTCGTGCCCGCCTTCGGGCGACGGCTTGTACTGACCCCAGGCCGGCATCCCGTTGGCGAGGCCGACCGGCACGAGCTTCGAGCCCTTGCAGCCGATGCCCGGGCCGAACCACCACGTGAAGATGTCGTCGCGCCCCTCCAGCCACAGGCTGTACGGAGGCATCGACTGGATCGCGTCCTCGTGCAGGAGATCGGTGAGCCGGTCGATGTCGTACGCCTCGAAGGCCGAGACGTAGCGCTCGAGCAGCGCGCGCGCCTCGTCGTCGAGCTCGGACGGCTCACGCAGGTCCGCCTTCGCCATCGTCGCGCGGGCGCGCTGCAGCGCGCTGTTGACCGAGGCGACGCTCGTCTCAAGCAGCTCGGCCGCCTCCGTCGCCTGCCATTTCAGAACCTCGCAGAGGATGAGCGCGGCCCGCTGCTTCGGCGGCAGGTGCTGCAGCGCGGCGACGAACGCCAGCCGCAGCGACTCGCGCTGCTCGGCGAGCTCGTCCGGGGTCGGCAGCGGGGTGATCCAGGTCACCTCCGGCAGCTCCGCGAGATTCTCGAAGAGCGGCTCCTGCGCCGGGCCGAGATCCATCGGCCGGGCGCGGCGCTCACGGCCCGAGAGCGAGTCGAAGCAGACGTTCGTCGCGATCCGGTACAGCCAGGACTTCAGGGCCGAGCGGCCCTCGAAGCGGTCGATCGACCGCCACGCGCGCAGCATCGTCTCCTGCACGGCGTCCTCGGCGTCGAAGGCCGAGCCGAGCATGCGGTAGCAGTAGCCGGTCAGCTCGCGGCGGTATTGCTCGAGCTCCCCGGCGACGGTTGGCTGGGCGGTCGCCACGACCGACATCTTATGCAGCCGCGGCGGCTCGCTCGAGCTCGTCGATCTCGATCTTCGTCATCTCCAGCATCGCGGCCGTCGCGCGCTGGGCCCTCTCCTTGTCCGGGTCGGCCAACAGCTCGCGCAGCCGCGTCGGGACGATCTGCCAGGCGACGCCGTAGCGGTCGGTGACCCAGCCGCACGCGATCTCCTGCCCGCCGTCGGCGAGCTTGCTCCAGTAGCGGTCGACCTCCTCCTGCGACTCGCAGTCGACCATGAAGGAGACGCCGTAGCCCTCGAGCTTTGCGTTCGAGCCGCCGTTGAGGGCGTAGAACTCCCGCCCGAACAGCTCGAAGCTGACGGTCATCACCATGCCTTCCGGTCGCGGCCCGGCCTCGCCGTAGCGCGTGACGTCGGTGATGCGCGCGTCCGGGAAGACGGAGGTGTAGAACTCCGCCGCCTCCTCGGCCTCCGTGTCGAACCAGAGCCAGGTGGTGATCTTCTGCATCGCTCGTCCTTTCGCACGGGTTCTCGCAGCTCGGATCTCGCAGCTCAGACCGCGACGGGCCGGCGAAATCATCGCGCGGGGGCGAGCCCGATCGCCCGCCCCCGCTCCCTCGAGGACTAACTCGACGCGATGCCCTCGAGTCCGACCGGCAGGCCACCGATCACGCCGAGCGGCGTGAGGGTGCCGTCCGAATCGACGGAGAACTCGTCGACCGTGCCGCTTCCCGTCTCCGCGTAGAGGAACGACGTGCCGGCCGGCGAGGTGCTGTCGATCGGCCCGGGCTCGGTCGTGGCCACCACTCCGGTCGCTCCGACCAGGCTCGGCTGGCTGTCGGGGCCGATCGTGTAACCGCTGAGCGTGTTGCTCCCGGTGTTGGACACGTAGTAGTGGTCGCCCACCCGCGTGATCCAGCACAGCGCCGTCTGGCCGTCGGGCTGCGACTTCGCGCCGGTCAGCGTCCCGTCCGGCTGGATCTCGTAGGTCGAGACGGTGCTCGCTCCGGCCTCCCCGGCGGCCAGACGTCCCTCCGCTGTGAAGGTGAACGCGAACGGGACCGGAGTCGCGGACAAGTTCGAGACGGGCGCCGGCGAGAGGCGTCCGTTCGGCATGACCTGGAAGACGTCGATGGTGTTCTGGCTCGCCTTCGTCGTCACGAGCAGCCGGTTTCCGTCGGGTGTGAAGCCCACCTGGCCGGGCGAGGTCAGGAAGTTCGGCGGGTCCGTGTTGGTTAGGCCGAGGGACCGCGCGGATCCGGGAATCCGCACCAGGTGATCGTCCGCGATGCGAAAGCCCTGCACGATTCCGGTCCCGCCGGAATCGAGGACGTAGAGCAGCTTGCCGTGCACGGCGATGCTCGCCGGGAACTGGCCGCCCGAGGGGACGGTCGACTCGAGTTGGAGGCTGTCCCCGTGGACGCTGAACGTCGACACGGAGTCGCTTCCGGCGTTGACGGCGAACAGGAGCCCGTCGGCCGCGTCGTAGACCAGGGATCCCTGCGAGGCCAGATGGTCCGACTCGGTGCCGGGCGCTGCGACGCCGCCGAGGCCTCCGGTGGCGTAGGTGCCGGCCTGGGTCAGGCGCCCGTCGGGCCCGCGGTCGTACACGACGATGCTGTTGCCGGCAGGGTCGTTGGTCTGCACCCAGACCACCGGCCCCGCCGAGGCGGCCGCCGCGGACGCCGGGGCGAATACGGCGGCGACGGCCGCGACCAGCGCAAAGAAGACTTTGCCGTTCATCGATCCTCCTTGATCGGATTGGGGCCACGCCTTCCCATGCAACTGCGGAGGAGCCGTCCCGCGGGGCGGATTTAAGGGACCCGTAAGGGCTCGCTAACCCGGGCGCAATCCTCGCGGCCGATCCTGTGAACCGTCGAAGCTGTTGCGTCGAAAGGAGTACTGATGCGCTCGAAGACACTGGCCGCGGCAGCCGCCGTGGCGGCGCTCGCCGCAGTGCCGGCCGCGACCGCCGGCACGATGCACCCCGAGCTCGGCGCGCGCCTCTCCGGGATGGGCGAGCACGGCGTCGTCAACCTCACCGCGCACGCGGCGCAACACAGGCTCTGCTGGACGTTCGACATCCACGTCATGCACCCGCTCGGCGCGACGATCCGCGATGCGCACGGCATGACCATCGCCCACCTGGGCCACATGTACCGTGCAAAGGGCTGCGCGATGGAGCCGAAGCAATCCCTCGCCCTGATCGAGTCGAAGCCCGGCCGCTACTGGGTCTGGGTCGCGACGAAAAGCCACCCAGGCGACCTGCGTGGACGGCTGTTCGCGGGCATGGCGCACATGTAGATGGAGTCCCCGCCCGTCACCGGTGAGCAGGAGCCGGAGCCGCGCCGGTACGGGCGGAGAGTCTTCCTCGGCACCGTCGCAGCAGGCATCACCTCGCTCTACTGGGGCAAGGCGGCTTGGGACCACGTCACCGGGGTCGTCTCGCCCGTGGCCGGCGCCCTCGCGCCGATCCTCCCGACCCAGGGCTGGCGGATCTACACCATCTCGGGCCACATGCCGGCCTTCGACCCGGCCACGTGGCGTCTGCACGTCGGAGGCCTCGTCGAGCAGCCGGTCTCGCTCACCTACGCGCAGCTGCGCGCCCTGCCGCGGGTGGAGCAGGTCTCGGACTTCCACTGCGTGACCGGGTGGAGCGTGAAGAACGTGCACTGGGCCGGCGTCCGGATGCACGACGTCCTCGCCGCCGCCCGGCCGCTCGACTCCGGCCACGCCCTGCGCTTCGTTTCGATGGAGGTGCCCTACGTCGACTACCTGACCATGCGCGAGGCCTCGCTCCGCGACGTGATGCTCGCCTACGAGATGGATGGCAAGCCGCTGCGGCGCGAGCACGGCGCCCCGGTGCGGCTCGTGATCCCGGAGATGTACGGCTACAAGAACGTCAAGTGGCTGCAGGGGATCGACGTCGTGCCGCAGCTCGAGCAGGGCTACTGGGAGAACCTCGGCTACGACCAGGACGCGTGGGTCGGCCGCTCGAACGGGTACGGCGCGTGAAGGCCGGCTACGTCAGGCGCTTCTCCGCGGTCGAGCGGCTGCTGCACTGGGTGAACGCGCTCGGCTTCTTCTTCCTGCTCGTGACGGGGCTGATCCTCTACCTGCCCAGCCTGTCGGTGCTCGTCTCGCGCCGCCAGACGATCCAGGGCCTCCACTTCTGGGCCGGGGTCGGCTGGCTATGCGTGCTCGCGGCAGTCCTGCTCCTCGGCGGGCGCCGGCTCCTCGACACCGCGCGCGACCTCGAGTCGTTCGACCGCGACGACGTGCTCTGGCTCCGCGGCCGCAGAACCCCGCAGGGCAGGTTCAACGCGGGCCAGAAGATCAACGCGGCCCTGACTGCGGCGTTCACCGTCCTGTTCGGCGTCTCCGGGCTCCTGCTCTGGTTCGGCGAGCAGGACACGCGCTTCCGCTTCGCGAGCACGGTGATCCTCCACGACGGCCTGATGTACGTGTCGCTCGCACTCCTCGTCGGCCATCTCTACCTCGCGCTGATCCATCCGGCGACGCGCCATTCGCTCCGCGGCATGACCCTCGGCGACGTCCGCGTCGAGTGGGCGATGAAGCACCACCCCAAGTGGGCGCCGGACGATGTCGAGCTCGACTGGCCGCGGACGCGACATCACGCGAGGTGGAGGCCACAATTGGCGGATGCAGACCGTTCTCGTCGTCGATGACGAGCCGATCGTCGTGGACGTGGTGGTCCGCTACCTCGAGCGCGACGGCTTCCGGACGCTGACGGCGTCCGACGGTGAGACGGCCCGGACGCTGATCGAGGAGCGGAAGCCGAGCCTCGTCGTGCTCGACGTGATGCTGCCGGGGACCGACGGGCTCGCGCTCTGCCGCTGGATCCGCGACCGCTCGTCGCTGCCGGTGATCCTGCTCACCGCCCGCGGCGAGGAGGCCGACCGGATCGTCGGGCTCGAGCTCGGCGCCGACGACTACGTCACGAAGCCGTTCTCGCCGCGGGAGCTCGCCGCGCGCGTGCGCACCGTCCTCCGCCGCAGCAACGGCGCCGCGCCCCCGCGCGAGACGATCGCCTTCGGCGAGGTCGAGCTCGACGGGGCCAGTCGCGAGGCCCGCCTGGCCGGTGCGCCCGTCCCGCTCACGGCGAAGGAGTTCGAGCTGCTCTGGTTCCTCGCCTCGCATCCCCGCCACGTCTTCTCCCGCGACCAGCTGATGGCCGGCGTCTGGGGCTACGAGGCCGCGGTCGACACCGGCACGGTGACCGTCCACGTGCGGCGGCTGCGGGAGAAGATCGAAGCCGACCCCGGCCGGCCCCGCCACCTCCACACCGTCTGGGGCGTCGGCTACCGCCTCGACCCGTGATCCAGCTCGCCCTCGTCGTCGCCGCCGGCAGCCTCGCCTCGGGGCTCGTCCTCGCCTTCCTCCTGCGGCACGCCCCCACCGTCGGGCTCCAGCTCGCCGGGCTGGCCCTGATCGCGGTCTGCGTGCCGCTCGCGGCCGTCCTGCTGTCGGGCTGGGTCATGTTCCACATGGGCGCCGACGTGAAGATCCTCGCCGTCGCGGCCGGCTCGGCGACGGCGGCCGTCTTCGCGGCCCTCGTGCTGGCGCGGTCGATCGCCGCCTCGCTGCGGCGCGTGGACAGGGCCGCGCACGCGCTCGCGGCCGGCGAGCTGTCCGCGCGCGCGCCGGCCGGAGGCCCGCGGGAGATCGCAGAGCTCGCGGCTTCCTTCAACGCGATGGCGGCAGGGCTCGAGCAGCTGTTCGACGCGCGCCGCGAGCTGGTGGCGTGGGCGAGCCACGATCTCCGCGCGCCGATCGCGTCGCTGCAGGCGATGCTCGAGGCGATCGAGGACGGGCTCGCGTCGGCGGAGGACTATCTGCCGACGCTGCGGGAGCAGGTGCGGACGCTCTCGATGCTCGTCGACGACCTGTTCGAGCTGGCCCGGATCGACGCGGGCGTCCTGACGCTCGAGCTGCGCCGAACGCCCGTGGCGCCCCTCGTCGACTCCGCCCTGCGGCTGCTGCGGCCCGAGGCAGAGGCTCGCGGCGTCGTGCTCAGCGCGGAGGTCGACGAGCGCGTCGAAGCGCGACTGGCGCCGGACAAGTTCGAGCGCGTCCTCTTCAATCTCGTCACGAACGCGCTGCGCCATACGCCGTCGGACGGAGCGGTGGCCATACGCGTCGAGCGGCGCGCCTCCGACCTACTGCTCCGGGTCGAGGACAGCGGCGAAGGGCTCTCGGACGAGGCGCCCTCCCGCATGTTCGAGCGCTTCTGGCGCGCCGACCGGGCCCGCAGCGGCAGCGGAGCGGGGCTGGGGCTGGCGATCGCGCGCGGGCTCGTCGAGGCGCACGGCGGCCGGATCTGGGCCGAGAACCGCCCTCAGGGCGGCGCCTGCGTCTCCTTCACGCTCCCGGTCGAGGGCTGAGCGTTACGCGGGAACCGCGGGCTGCGCGCTGAGCAGCTCGACGACCTGAGCCCGGCTGCGGACGCCGAGCTTGCGCTCGACGGAGCCGAGGTGGCGGCGCACAGTGACCGGCGCTACGCCGAGGGCAGTGGCGATCTCCATCGTCGTCGCCGACCGCAGCAGCAGCTCGACGACCTCCCACTCGCGGGCGGTGAGCGCGACGCGCCCCCTGCCGGCCAGGACGACCGACCGCCTGCGCTCGCGGGTGCGCAGCTCGTCCAGGAGCCGCGAGACGAACTTCCGCGGCACCGCGGGCTCTCCCCGGACCGCGCCGCGCACGACGTGCGGCAGCCGCGCGGGATCGAGGCTGTTCGTCAGGTAGCCGCTCGCGCCGGCCCGGACGGCGGCCATGAACTCGTCCTCGTCCAGCCGGTTCGTCATGAGGATCACCGCCGCCGAGGGCACCTTCGTGACGATCTCTTTGACGACGCGCATGCCCTGGCCGTCGCTTTCGAGTCCCAGGAGGCACACGTCGGGACGCTCGCGCACTGCCGCGTCCACCGCCGACTCGGCGTCGGCGGCCTCGGTGCAGCGCGCCTCCGGCTCGAGCGCCAGCCGCAGGCCGACCCGCGTCGGCAGCCGCTCCGCGGCGATGAGCACGTGCGTGCGCTTGCCGTGGGCGACCGCGCTCACGCCGCTGCCACCTCGAAACCGACCGGCCTTCGGACTACGATTCGCGAATGCGCGTTCTCATTGCGGACGATCACCGGCTGATCGTCGAAGGAGTGAAGCGGGCGCTGGAAGAGGCGCCGGACTTCGAGGTCGTGGGCGAGTGCAACTCCGGCTCGCAGGTGCTGCCGATGGTCGGGCGCACGAATCCCGACATCGTCCTGCTCGACCTCCGCATGCCGGGCGCCGACGGGCTCGCCTGCCTGAGCCGGATCCGCAAGCAGCATCCCGACGTGAAGGTCGTCGTCCTCTCGGTCTCGACCGATGAGAACGTGATCCAGACCGTGCTCAAGCGCGGCGCGAGCGCCTTCATCGTCAAGAGCATCAATCCGATCGACCTGCCCTCTGCGCTCCGCCAGGCCGTCGATGGAACGGTCTACAGCGCGATCGGCCTGCCCGATCCCGGCGAGAGCGCGGCGCGCGCCGCCGGCCTCACCGAGCGCGAGACGGCGATCCTCGCCGCCCTGGCCCGAGGCCTCTCGAACGAGGCGATCGGCAAGGAGCTCTGGGTGGCGGAACAGACGGTCAAGTTCCACCTCACCAACATCTATCGCAAGCTCGGTGTGTCGAACCGCACCGAGGCTGCCCGGCTCGCGTACCAGAACGGGCTCGTCGAGAGCCCGATCGACGACCGCTGAGCCGCAGGGTCCCCCTGTAAACCGGGAGGGGGCGCGGGACTTCTCCCGCACCCCCTCCTGAGGCTTGCTCACCCCGTCACCGGCGGGGTGAAGACGTTGGTCACGCCCACCCGCTTGGTGTTGCACCTCTTGCTGGCGATCGGGCTGAAGATCAGGATCCCGGCCTTCTTCATCTTGATCTTCTGGGTGATCACGCCCTTGCTGTTCGAAGCACCCGTCTTGATGTTGGTCTTCGGGCCCTTGATCCGGACATGGATCCCCTTGACCGCCTTCTTGTCCTGCGTGACATGGATCGTCAGC
>DASTZY010000104.1:0-2491 GCA_035764085.1 Gaiellaceae bacterium | reverse complement strand
GCTCGCGGAAGCTTCGCGCGGCCTCGATTGCGGCGCCGAGGTTCAGACCCTTGTCCTTCGCCTGCTTGATCAGCATCACGGTCTCGAGCGCGTCGATGTCGTAGATCCGCTGTTTCTTGCCCTTGGTCGGAATCTGGGCCTTGTTGGTCCAGTAGTCGAGCTGCATCTTCGAGATCCCGGCGATCTGGCAGACCTGACCCAGATAGAGCTCGACCTTGTCGAGATGCTCCGCCAGATTGATTGGTTCGAGA
Source organism: Gaiellaceae bacterium (assembly GCA_035764085.1). Taxonomy (GTDB): domain Bacteria; phylum Actinomycetota; class Thermoleophilia; order Gaiellales; family Gaiellaceae; genus Palsa-739. The sequence goes on along the minus strand of DASTZY010000104.1, from coordinate 2,240 downwards.
AGATCGACCTGCCGGCTGACCGCCATCTACGCCCTCGCCGCGTCCATTGCGTACCCCGTCCGAGAGTTATAAAGACCCGCTGCTCCTTTTGGAAGGGGGCGCTGCCCTGAGGCAGCGACGAGTTACGCCTCGACGGGCTCTTCGTCGCCGTTCGTCTCGTCCGACTCGACCACGGGAGCCAGCGCCGAGACGCGCTCCTCGTCACCGCGGAGGCGCATCACGATCACACCCTGCGTCGAGCGACCGAGCCGCTTGACCTCCTCGACCGGGATCCGGATCACCGTGCCGGCCGTCGAGATGAGCATCACCTGGTAGCCGTCGCGGACGACGCGCGACCCGACCAGGTAGCCGCGAGCCTCGTTCAATTGCACCGTCTTGACGCCCATGCCGCCGCGGCCCTTGACCGGGTACTCCGAGACGCGTGTCCGCTTGCCGTAGCCGTTCTCGGTCACGACCAGCAGGTCGGCGTCGTCCTCGGCGATGTTGATCGAGATCACCTCGTCGTCCCTCCCAGCACGAAGCTTCATCCCGTTGACGCCTTCGGTCGCACGGCCGGTCGGCCGGACGTCCGTCTCGTGGAAGCGGATCGCCTGCCCCTTCCTCGAGACGATGAGGATGTCGTCCTCGCCCGTGGAGTGGCGCACGCCGACGAGCTCGTCCCCGTCGCGCATCTTGATCGCGATGATCCCGTCGGCCTTGAGCGGCGTGTTGTACGCGGCCAGCTCCGTCTTCTTCACGACCCCGTTCTTGGTGGCGAAGACGAGGTACTTCGCCTCCTCGAAGTCGCGCGTCTGGATCACCGCGCGCACCTGCTCCTCCTGGCGGAACGGAAGCAGGTTGACGATCGCGCGGCCCTTCGACTGGCGGGAGCCGAGCGGGAGCTCGTGCACCTTGAGCCGGTAGACCTTGCCGACGTTGGTGAAGAAGAGGATGTAGTCGTGGGTCGAGGCGACGAAGAGGTGCTCGATGTAGTCGTCCTCCTTCAGCTCCATCCCCATGACGCCGATGCCGCCGCGCCGCTGCTCCCGGTACGTGGTCACGGGTAGCCGCTTGATGTAGCCGGAGCGCGTGATCGCGATGACCATGTCCTCCTCCGCGATCAGATCCTCGAGCTCGAGCTCCTCCTCGGCGGCGACGATCTCGGTGCGGCGGTCGTCGTTGCGCCCGTAGATCGTCTTGATCTCGAGCAACTCCTCCTTGACCACCGCGTCGATCCTGGCCGGGTCGCCGAGGATCTCGCGCAGCTCTCCGATCCGCTCCTGGAGGTCGGCGTAGTCCCTCTCGACCTTCTGTCGCTCCAGCGCGGTCAGGGCGCGGAGGCGGAGATCGAGGATCGCCTGCGCCTGGATCTCGGTGAACCCGAACCGCTCGATGAGGCCCGAGCGCGCCTCGTCGACGTCGCTGGCCGCTCGAATGAGCGCGATGATCTCGTCGAGGACGTCGAGCGCCTTGAGGTAGCCCTCGAGGATGTGGGCCTCCGACTCCTTCTTGCGCAGCTCGTCCTTGGAGCGTCGGACGACGACCTCGCGCTGGAACTCGAGGTAGTGCCGGACGAGCTCGAGCAGCGACAGCGTCCGCGGGACGCCGTCGACGAGCGCGACGGCGTTGTAGCCGAAGGTCGACTGGAGCGCGGTGTGCTTGAACAGCTTGTTGAGCGCGACCTGCGGGACGGCGTCGCGCTTCAGCTCGACCTGGATCCGCATCCCGGTGCGGTCGGAGTGGTCCTCGAGGTTGGACACCTCGGTCAGGACCTTCTCGCGCACGAGGTCGGCGATCTTGACGATGACGCCGGCGTCGCCCCCCTTCTTCACGCCATACGGCAGCTCCGTGACCACGATCGCCGAGCGACCGCCGCGCAGCTCCTCGATGTGCGCGCGGGCGCGCATCACGATCCGGCCGCGGCCCGTTCGGTAGGCGTCGCGGATGCCTGCGCGGCCGACGATGATCCCGGCGGTCGGGAAGTCGGGTCCCTTCAGGTGCTTCATCAGGTCGTCGACGTTCGCGTCGGGCTTGTCGATCAGCGTCACGACCGCGTCGATCACCTCGCCGAGGTTGTGCGGCGGGATGTTCGTCGCCATGCCGACCGCGATCCCGGCCGAGCCGTTCACCAGCAGGTTCGGGAACCGCGACGGCAGCACCGCCGGCTCGCGCCTCGACTCGTCGTAGTTCGGGACGAAGTCGACGGTGTTCTCGTCGATGTCGCGCAGCATCTCGCTGGCGAGCCGCGCGAGCCGGCGGTG
>DASTZY010000103.1:0-18155 GCA_035764085.1 Gaiellaceae bacterium | reverse complement strand
AGCACCTCGACGCGCTCCGGGTCGTAGCCGAGCATCCGGGCGACGGCCGCGTACCAGTTGCGGGTGCCGTGATGGTCGGCGCCGAGCACGTAGATCGCCCGGTCGAAGCCGCGGTCGAGCTTGTCCACGAGGTAGGCGACGTCCGCCGCGCGGTACGTGGGCGAGCGGTCGCCGGAGCGGAGCAGGACGCGGTCCTCGTCGTCGCCGTGCGCGGACGAGCGCGCCCAGAGGGCCCCGTCCTTCTCGTACGTGTCGAGGCGCGGCAGCAGCTCGGGCAGCCGGAGCTCGAGCTCGCTCTGGCGGCGGAAGCTGTCGAAGCGGATGCGGAACCGCTCGAGCGACGTCTCGATCTCCTTCAGCATCAGCGGCACCGGGTCGCCCTTCAGTGCCGCGAGCTCGTCGATGTAGGCCCCGCGGTAGCCGTCCTCGGGCGGCTCCTCCCCCCGCCGCACGGCGTCGACCGAGGCCCGGAACCGGTCCATCTGACCGCCCGAGTCGTTGTAGTAGTACTCGCGCTCGACCTCGTGCCCGGCGAGCTCGAAGAGCCGCGCGACCGCGTCGCCGTGCGCGCCGTTGCGGCCGTGCGCGACGTGGAGCGGCCCGGTCGGGTTGGCGGAGACCATCTCCACCTGCACCCGCTCGCGCGGCTCGGCGCCGCCGCCGCCGAACGCACTCCCGTCCTCGAGGATCCCGGCGAGCGCCGACGCGAACCACGCGTCCCGCAGGAAGAGGTTGACGAAGCCCGGCCCGGCGACCTCGGCCCGCTCGACCGTGGGCAGCTCCGCGGCCTTTTCTGCGATCTCTGCGGCGATGTCGCGCGGCGCCTGCCTGCGCGCGCCCGCCAGGCGCAGGGCGACGTTCGTCGCGTAGTCGCCGTGCTCCGCCTCTCCCGGCCGCTCGAGCTCGAGCTCGGCCCCGGCAGCCGACGCGAGCGCGGCTGCGAGGGACTTGACGGGATCAGCCGGCAACGGCCTCGCGCGGCCCGAAGAGGTCCTCGAGCTTCTGGATCTCGTCCGGCGAGCCGACGCCGATCAGGACGTCGCCGACGTCGATCGGCGTGTCGGGCTCCGGCGTCGTGTCGAACGTGCCGTCGGGCTTGCGCAGAGCGACCACGAGCGCGCCCGTCTCGTGCCGGATGCGCAGGTCACGGATCGTCCTCCCCGCCGCCGCCGACGTCTCGCGCACCTCGATCTCCGCCAGCTCGAGATCCGGCCCGGTCGCGGTGGTGACGACGTCGAGGAAGGCGGTCACCTGCGGCTTGAGCACGAGGTTCGCCATCACGTGGCCTGCCGTGGTGTACGGGAGGACGACCCGGTCGGCCCCGGCGAGCGCCAGCTTCCGCTCGGCATCCTCGCCCGAGGCGCGTGCGACGATCGTCAGGTCGGGCCGCTCCGCGCGCGCCGAGAGGACGACGTAGAGGTTGTCGGCGTCTGAGTCGGAGGCGGCGACGAGCCCCCGCGCGCGGTCGAGGCCCGCGCGGCGCAGGTTCTCGTCCCTCGTCGCGTCGCCCTCGAGCATCAGCGCGCCGTCCTCCCGCGCCGCCGCGACCGCATCCTCGTGGAAGTCGAGGACGAGGTACTGGACGCCGGTCGCCCGGAACTCGTCGGCGACGCGGCGGCCGACGCGCCCGTAGCCGCAGATGATGAAGTGGTCGTGCAGGTGCTCGATCGTCCGCTCCCTCCGGCGTTCGGCCAGGGCGCCCGTGACGACGCCGCCGGCGATCGCCTCGACGATAACCGCACCCGCGTAGAAGATGATCGCCAGGCCGGCGGCGACGAGCAGGAGCGAGACGATCCGCGAGCCGTCACCCCTCGGAACCGAGTCCAGCCCGGTCAGGGTCACCGTGACGACCGAGCGGTAGAACGACTGGAACCAAGACTCGTCCAGCGTCTCGTGAAAGGCGATCGTCCCGGCCAAGAGCGCGCCGCCGATGAACGCGAGCAGCACTCCGACCTGCCGCAGACGGACGTTCCTCTCCATGGGTTCCTAGTATGTGGCCATGGACGAGGACGAGCTCGGCCTACCGGAGCCGGATTCCGAGGAGCGGCGGCTCAACATCCAGATGCCGGCGGAGCTGATCGGCGGCACGTACGCGAACTTCTGCAACGTCAGCTTCTCGCAGTACGAGTTCACGCTCACCTTCGCGCGAATCGAGCACGAGGTCGAGGAGGGTGACGTGCCGGGCGCGGTCGTGGCCCGCGTGAACGCCTCGTCGCGATTCATCCCGGAGCTCATCGCCGCGCTGCAGGACTCGTGGTCGAAGTACGTGACCCGGGAGGGCATCCGGAACCTGCCCGAGGCGCCGCCCCACCCGGACGACGCCCCGGAAGCGAGCTGACGCTCTCCCTCGTCCCGTCGTACGCCGTCCTCTGCGCGGCGCAGGCCGCGACGGTGGCGGCGCCCGCGCGACAGGCGAGCGAGCGAGGACGGAGTTGGCCCTGGCTCGCCGTCCCGGCGCTGCTGCTCGCGGCCGGCGTCGCGATCATCGACCTGGTGCCGCAGGGCCCGCACGCGCTGGCGCTGCTCGCCACCTTCGGGACGCCCGTGCTCGCCGCCACGGGCGGGATCTTCCGCGGCTGCGCGCGCTGGTGGCTCTGGCCTCCGGTCGCCGTCGGATTGTGGGTCGCCGCCTGGCTGGCGCACGGCCTCGTCCAGGATGCGGCGGGTCTCGTGCTGATCGCCGGCGCCTGCCTCGCAGCCGCCTCCGCGGCGGCGACCGTCGCCCCCGCGTGGTCGATCCGCGCCGGTCTCGTCGCACTCGCGGCGCTCGACGTCGTCCTCGTCTGGGGAACGACCGGTGTGGAGACGGCGACGAACGCGCTCCAGGCCGTCGCCCTCCCCTACGCCGCCGGCACGCCGCTGCCGAGCCTGCAGCAGGCGACCTTCGGCTCGGCCGTGATGGGCTGGCTCGACCTGCTCGCGCCCGCGCTGCTCGGCGTCGTCGTGGCCGGGCGGCGGAGGCTCGGCGCCGCCGCGGTGACGGGCGTGGCGGCGGGACTCTGGGGCTTGCTGCTCTTCGTCACCTCGGAGGTCGCCGCGACCGTCCCCGTCCTCGCCGGACTAGCGTACGCCGCTGCCGATGCGCGTCGCGGTCGTCTCCGACATCCACTCGAACCTGCACGCGCTGGAGGCGGTGCTCGCCGCGATCGAGGCGGACGCGCCTGACGAGCTCTGGTGCCTCGGCGATCTCGTCGGCTACGGGCCGCGGCCGAACGAATGCTGCGCCGCGATCGCCGGGCGCGCCGACGTCTGCCTCGCCGGCAACCACGACCTGGCCGTGCGCGGGACGATCGACCTCGCCGAGTTCCACGGGGACGCCGGGGCGGCCGCGACGTGGACGCGCGAGGTGCTCGACCCCGAGTGGCAGGCGCTGCTCGACCGGCTGGAGCCGAAGGGCAGCGCGCACGGCGTCTCCCTGTACCACGGCTCGGCCCGTGACCCGATCTGGGAGTACGTCCTGAGCGACGAGGCGGCCTTCGCAACGCTCGAGCTCGCGGCCTCCCCGCTCGTGCTCGTCGGGCACAGCCACGTCGCGCTGCGGATCGTGCAGTCCGACGACGAGCTGGACGGCGGCGTCGCTCCGGCGGGGACGGAGCTCCAGATCGGCGGCGTGCGCGCACTCCTCAACCCCGGCTCGGTCGGCCAGCCGCGCGACGGCGACCCGCGGGCCGCGTATCTCCTGCTCGATCTCGACGCGCAGCGCGCGAGCTTCCGCCGCGTCGAGTACGAGGTCGCCCGGACGCAACGGGAGATGCGCGAAGCCGGCCTCCCGGAGCTGCTCGCCGCACGGCTCGAGCTCGGGATGTAGCGCGGATCAGGCGGAGGCGGGGAGCGCGGGCGGCGCGAGCACCGGCACGGCTGCGACGGCCGGAACCTCCGCCAACTCGGGCGCGGCGGCGACGGCAGGAGCGGCCTGGTCGCCGAAGACATCGATGCCCTCGCGGGCGAGCGCGAGCTGGACGTCCTCGCGGGCCTTCCAGATTCGCCACTTGACCGTCGAGAGCGTCACCTCGAGCGAGTCCGCGATCTCGCTGTACGAGAGCCCCACCACGTCGCGCAGCAGAAGCGCCATCTTGAGGTCGACGCTGAGCCGCTCGACGGCGCGCCAGACGGCGTCGATCGCCTCGAGCCGCTCGAACGGCGCGTCGACGACCTCGAGCGGCGGGATGTCGTCGAGATCGACGACCGCCCGCGGGCGGCGCTCGGTCGCGCGGAGCTCGTCCAGGACGCGGTTCTTCGTCACCTGGAAGAGCCACGTCGTGAACTTCGAACGGAGCGAGAAACGCGGCAGCCCCTGGAAGACGCGAAGGAAGACCTCCTGCGTCAGATCCTCGGCGAGCGTGCGGTCGCCGACCATGCGCAGCACGTAGTTGTAGACCGGAATCTGATACGAGCGGACGATGATCGAGAAGGCTCTTTCATCGCCTCGCTGCGCCTTCCGCAGTACGCCGTGGTCAGGCTGGGGCAGCGACAAGGTGCCGCAGTATAGACCGAAAATTCACCGGATTTGTACGAGATTTTTGCCCGTCATCTCGGTGGGCGCATCTAGGCCAAGCAGCGCCAGGATCGTCGGCGCGACGTCGGATAGCTCGCCGTCCCGCAATCGCGCTCCGGCCGCGGTGAGGACGACCGGCACCGGATTCGTGGTGTGGGCGGTGTGCGGGCTCTCGCCGTCCTCCTGCAGCAGGGTCTCGGCGTTCCCGTGGTCGGCGATCACGAGCGAGACGCCGCCCGCACGCTCGACCGCCTCGAGCACGCGCCCCAGGCAGGCGTCGGTCGTCTCCACCGCCTCGACCACGGCGGGGATCACGCCGGTGTGGCCGACCATGTCCGGGTTGGCGAAGTTGACGACGACGAACCCGTAGCCGTCCTCGTCGATCGCGCGGACGACCCGGTCGGCGACCTCGGCCGCCGACATCTCCGGCTTGTGGTCGTAGCTGGGGACGTCGCGCGGCGAGTCCACCAGGATCCGGTCCTCGCCGGCGAACGGCTCCTCGCGACCGCCGTCGAGGAAGTACGTGACGTGTGCGTACTTCTCCGTCTCGGCGGAGTGGAGCTGGCGGATGCCGTGAGCCGACAGCACCTCGGCGAGGGTGTTCCCGACGACGTGCTCCGGGAAGGCGACGGGGAAGTCGAAGTCGTCGCGGTAGCGCGTCATCGTCGTCAGGTCGACGCCCGCAGCGCGGAGCCTCTCGGAGAGCTGCCGCGCGCGGTCGGGGCGGAAGTTGAAGAAGATCGCGGTGTCGTTCTCGGGGTCGAGGCGTGGCCGGCCCTCGATCACGACCGGCTCGACGAACTCGTCGGTGATGCCGCGGTCGTAGCTCGCCTGGACAGCCGCGACCGGATCCGCCGCGTGCTCGCCCTCCCCGTCCAGGATCGCGTGGAGCGCGCGCTCGGTTCGATCCCAGCGGCTGTCGCGATCCATCGCGTAGTAGCGGCCGGCCACCGTTGCGATGCGCTCGACCGGCAGCTCGGCGAGGTCGTGCACCGCGGAGTGCGGCGACACGTCCCGCCCGTCGGTGAAGGCGTGGATCCAGGTCTTCTCGGGCGCAAACCGGAGCAGCGCCTGCAGATGGTCGATGTGCGAGTGCACGCCGCCGTGCGAGACGAGCCCGAGCAGGTGGACGTTCTGGCCGCGCTCGAACGCGGCGCGCAGGACGTCGTTCTCGAACAGCTCGCCGCTCTCGATCGCCCGGCTCACGCGCACGAGGTCCTGATCGAGGATCCGGCCCGAGCCGATCGTGAGGTGCCCCACCTCGGAGTTGCCCATCTGGCCGTCCGGCAGGCCGACGGCGCCGCCCGACGCAGCCAGCTCGGCATGCGGGTACTCCCGCCACAGCCGATCGAACACGGGCGTCGCGGCGAGCTCGACCGCATTCCCGGGTCCCGGCGGCGCGATCCCCCAGCCGTCGAGGATGACGAGCGCTACGAGGGGATACGCGCGGCCGTCTCGCATATCGCCTTGAAGGAGTCGACCTCGAGTGAGGCGCCGCCGACCAACGCGCCGTCGACGTCGGGCCGCGCGAGCAGCGCGCCGGCATTGTCCGGCTTGACCGACCCGCCGTACAGCACCGGCGCGTCGAGCAGCGACTTGATGAACGCGTGCGCCTCCTGGGCCGTCTCGGGCGTGGCGGTGAGCCCGGTGCCGATCGCCCAGACGGGCTCGTACGCGAGCACGAGGTCCGGATGCGGCTCGAGCACCGACAGCTGCCGGCGGAGGACGTCCTCGGTCTCGTCGCGCTCGCGCTCCTCCTGCGTCTCGCCGACGCAGACGATCACCCGCAGACCCGCGTCGAGAGCCGCGCGGGCGCGCTTCGCCACCGTTTCGTCGGTCTCGCCGAAGTACTGCCGCCGCTCGGAGTGGCCCACGAGGGCGCCGGCGACGCCGAGCTCGAGCAGGAGCGGCGCCGAGACCTCGCCCGTGTACGCGCCCTCCGGCTCCCAGTGGACGTTCTGCGCGTAGGTCGTCAGCCCCGCCTCGACGCAGTCCCGCAGGCGCGTGAACGGCGGGCAGACCACCGCGTCGAGCCCGGCAAGCAGAGCGGGATCCGGCCCGCGGAACATCTTCCAGTTGCCCACGATCAGCATGGCGAGCGCATCGTACGGGCATGGCCGTGAGATGCACGGCGAGAGACGCACCGTCCTGATCGCGCTCGCGGCGAACGCCGTGATCGCGATCGCGAAGCTCGTCGGCGGCGTGACCGTCGGCTCCGCGGCGATGCTCGCCGAGGGCGCGCACTCCATCGCCGACACCGCGAACCAGGGGCTGATGCTCGTCTCGCTGCGGCTCGGCGAGCGCAAGGCCGACGAGCAGCACCCGTTCGGCTACGGGAAGGAGCGCTTCTTCTGGACGTTCCTCGTCGCGGTGATGATCTTCTTCGCCGGCGCGATCTTCTCCATCGGCGAGGGCGTGACGCGCATGTTCCAGAGCCACGAGAGCGCGGGGTCGTTCTGGGTGAGCTACCTGATCCTCGGAGTCGCCGCCGTCGCCGAGGGGGTCTCGTTCGCGCGTGCACTTCGCCAGACGCGCGCGGCCGCCCGCGAGGCCGACATGGGGTTGCTCGAATTCGTGCGCTGGAGCAAGGAGCCGACCACGAAGACCGTCTTCTCGGAGGACGCGGCCGCGCTCGCCGGGCTCGTCATCGCCTTCGGCGGCATCCTGCTGCAGCAGCTCACCGGCAACCATCGCTGGGACGCGGGCGCGGCCATCCTGATCGGCCTGCTGCTCGTCGCCGTCGCGATCGCCCTGGGACGGGACGTGAAGGGCCTGCTGATCGGCGAGGCAGCGCGCGAGCGCGACCGGAGCGCAATCCGTGCCGCGGTCGAGGCGCACGCCGAGGTGGAGAGGCTCGTCGACCTGCGCACGATGTACGTCGGCCCACGCTCGCTCCTGGTTGCGGCGCGCATCGATCTCGCCGACGGCGTGGACGGACAGCGCATCGAGCAGATGGCCGAGGAGGTCGACGCCGAGCTGCGACGTGCCGTGCCCGACGTGAGCGACGTCTATCTCGACCCGACCCCGCGCTAGGCCGACGGTATCGCCGCCACGCCGGGCAACTCCTTGCCCTCGAGCAGCTCGAGGCTCGCGCCGCCGCCGGTCGAGACCCACGAGACGCGGTCCGCGAGACCGAGCTCGTTCAGCGCACGCACCGAGTCCGCGCCGCCGACGACCGAGAAGGCGGCCTCGTTGCCGGCCACGGCCTCGGCGACCGCCTTCGTCCCCTCGGCGAAGCGCGGCCACTCGAACACGCCCATCGGCCCGTTCCAGAAGATCGTGCGAGCCGAGGCGAGACGCTCGGTGAAGCGCGTGCGGGTCTCGGGCCCGATGTCCAGGCCGAGCCAGCCGTCCGGGAGCTCGTCGTAGCCGCAGACGTGCGCCTCGGCGTCGGCCGCGAAGTCGGCCGCTCCCACGACGTCCACCGGCAGCTCGACCTCGAACTCGAGCGGGTTCCCGGCGCGCAGCTCCTCGGCCATCTTGCCGCCGACGAGGACGGTGTCCGCCCGGCCGCCGAGGTTGCGGAGGACGCCGAGCTTGTCCTCCACCTTCGCGCCGCCCGAGACGAGCACAAAGGGATGCTCGACCTCTCCGAGGAGCCGCCCGAGATGCTCGAGCTCGTCGAGCAGGAGCAGGCCCGCGTACGCCGGCAGCAGGTGCGCGACGGCCTCGGTCGACGCGTGCGCGCGATGCGCGGAGCCGAACGCGTCGTTGACGTACAGGTCGCACTCGTCGGCGAGCTCTCGCGCGAACCGCTCGTCGTTCTCGGTCTCGCCGGGGTCGAAGCGGGTGTTCTCGAGGACGTGGACGCGCTCGTCGGGAAGGAGCTCGCGCAGCCGGGTGGCGACCGGCGCCATCACGTATCTCGCCCGGTCCTCGTCGGTCTTCGGCCGGCCGAGATGGGAGCAGACGCGCAGATCGGCGACCTCCCGCTCGAGCAGGAGCTCGAGGGTCGGAAGCGAGGCGCGGATGCGGGTGTCGTCGGCGACGCGGCCGTCCTCGAGCGGCACGTTGAGGTCGGCGCGGACCAGCACGGTCTTGCCCGCGACGTCGGCGTCGCGGACGGAACGCGGCAGGCGCACTCTGCGTCCTCCCTACGCCGCCACCGGCGACGGCAGCGTCTGGCCGATCTTCGCGACGAGGTCGACGAGACGGCAGCTGTAGCCCCACTCGTTGTCGTACCAGGAGAAGACCTTGACGAGGTTCCCGTTCGCCATCGTCAGGTCGCTGTCGAAGATCGACGAGTACGACGAGTGGACGATGTCGCTCGAGACGATCGGCTCGTCGGTGTACTGGAGGATCCCCTCGAAGTCGCCGCGGTCCGCCTGCGACCGGAACAGCTCGTTGACCTCCTCGGCGGTCGGCTCCGAGCCGACCTGGACCACCAGGTCGACGATCGAGCCGGTCGGCACCGGCGCGCGCATCGACATCCCGTCGACCTTCCCCTTGAGGTCGGGCAGGACGAGCCCGATCGCGCGGGCGGCGCCGGTCGACGTCGGGATGAGGTTGATCGCTGCTGCGCGGGCGCGGCGCAGGTCCTTGTGCGGGAGGTCGAGCGTCTGCTGGTCGTTCGTGTACGCGTGGATCGTCGTCATGAAGCCGCGCTCGATTCCGTAGGCCTCGTGCAGCACCTTGGCCACGGGCGCGACGCAGTTGGTCGTGCAGGAGGCGTTCGAGACGATGTGGTGCTGCTCGGGGTCGTACTCGCGGTCGTTGACGCCCAGCACGATCGTGATGTCCGGGTCCGTGGCCGGAGCCGAGATGACGACCTTCTTCGCGCCCGCCTGCAGGTGCTTCTCCGCATTGGCACGATCCGTGAACAGTCCGGTCGACTCGATCGCGACATCGACGCCGAGATCGGCCCAGGGGAGGTCGGCCGGGTCGCGCTCGGAGACGAACTTGATCTCGTGCCCGCCGACGGTGATCGAGTCGTCGCCGGCCTCCACGGGGAAGTCGAGGTTGCCGAGGACGGAGTCGTGCTTGAGCAGGTGCGCCATCGTGCGCGTGTCGCCGATGTCGTTCGCGGCCACGATCTCGAAGTCGCCGCCCTGCTGGAGCTGGGCGCGAAGGAAGTTGCGGCCGATGCGGCCGAAGCCGTTGATCCCGACCTTGATCTTCGCCATCACTGAGCCCCTCTCGTCGTCGGTTGCGAATCGAGTGTAACCGCGCCGCTGCGGCCCTCTTCCGCGGGACGGCGGGCGGACCGGGAAGCTCCGAGGACGACCCTCCCGGTCCCTCACCCGCTCGAGACCTGACGGCGGACGGGGTCTGAATCCACCGTCGGACGAGCAGGACCCGCCTTGGCGAGTATGCCTCCTGGGTTGTTGCCGCGCTAGGCGACTTGCAACGGATAACGAGCTAGTTCAGTAACGTGAAAGCTCCTGCAAACGCCGGAGCCTGCGGTAGGCCGCCGCCTTCGTGAGTCCGGGCTTGCAGCGGCGGGCGAGCTCTGCGGTCGACGCAGTGGGGTGGCGCAGACGCAGCAGCGCGATCTCGCGCAGGTCGTCGGGAAGCGCATCGATGTCGAGGCCTTGCAGTGCCTCGAGCTGCGCGTGCGCCGCGCGGCCCGTCCGCACGAGGTTGGCGTGGTCCGCATTGGCGAGACGGTTCGCGTCGGCACGGGTCGCGGCGAGCACCGCCTGCTCCTCGAGCGCGAGAACGAGGTCGACGGCGCCGGCGGCGACGAGGACGTCCGCGATCGCCTCCGTTCCCTTCGCGTAGGCGCTCGCGTGAGAGCTCCGCTCCTGGAGATGGAGCTCCGCGCCCAGGCGCGCCGCGAGCGCGACGAGGAAGCGCGCGCCGTCGGCCTCCGCCGTCCGGATCTCGAGGTGCGGTCCCCTCGGGCCGCTGAGCGTGCCGGAGCCGAGCAGCGCGCCGCGCAGGTACGCGGCGGCGCAGCAGCGGCGGACGACGACGCGCTGCGGCGGCCGGCCGAGCGGCCGGTGGGAGCGGTCGAGCACGCCGGCCCGGTTGAGCGCCGCGTAGGCGTCCTCCGAGCCCTCGACGTGGAGCTGGTAGCGCGTCGCCCGGTCGAACGCGCGGCGGGGGTACGTACGGATCTCGGACGTGACCCCGAGCGCGCGCAGGAGCGCGAAGGCGCGGCGGGCCACGGTCGAGCTGGACACGTCGAGGTGGACGTCGACGCTGCCGCGGCCGCGGAGGTGCGCCCTGCCGGCGACGTGGAAGAGCCCGGAGAGCTCCGCGAGCCGGTCGCACTCGCGCACGGGTGCGATCGCCGCCAGCTCCTCGCGCAGGTCGTCAGAGAGCACCCGGGTATCCCTCGAGCGCGAGCAGGCGCCGCTTGTAGTCGAGGCCGTAGGACCCGTAGGACCCGAGGCTGTCGGCGCCGACCACACGGTGGCAGGGGACGAAGATCGACAGATGGCTGCGAGCGCAGAAGGTGCCCGCCGCCCGAGCGGCGCCCGGCGCACCGGCGAGCGCCGCGAGCTCCCCGTAGGAGACGGCCTCGCCGCGGGGCACGGTGCGAAGCGCGGCCGCGCAGCGCCCGAAGAACGAGGTCTCGTACTCGAGATCGACGGGGACCTGCTCAAGCGGTGCGCGCTCGCCGGCGAAGTAGGCCTGGAGCATCTCCACCACTTCCGTCGCAAACCCTCGACTCCGGCGCGACGGTTTCCGTGATACGACCGCCCCGAGCCCGAGCCCCGGGCGGGTGGGGGTTTGGGATGGAGTCTTCGAGGCGCCCGCGCCGGCCGGACCCGGCCCCGCAGGACGTGGCCAGGGCAGCTCGTGCCACACGACGCGGTCGTCCTCGACCACGAGCTCCCCCACGCCCCAGCCCTCCGCCTCGTAGGCGACCTGCATCACGGTCACGACCACGAATCCTAGAATCGTCACCAGTGAGCGCCCACGGCATCTTCCGCGTCCCGGAACCGCACAACGAGCCGGTGCTGGGCTACGAGCCCGGCAGCGCCGAGCGCGACGAGCTCCGGCGCCGCCTCGACGAGCTCTCGTCCGGGCGGCTCGACATCCCGCTCGTGATCGGCGGCGAGGACGTCGAGACCGGCGACACGTTCGAAGCGGTCATGCCGCACAGGCGCGGCCACGTCCTCGCCGACGTCCACAAGGGCGGCGCCGCCGAGGTCGACCGGGCGATCGCCGCCGCGGCCGACGCCTGGGAGGACTGGTCGCGGACCCCGTGGGAGGACCGCGCAGCCGTCTTCCTCCGCGCCGCCGAGCTCCTCGCCGGCCCTTGGCGGCAGACGCTGAACGCGGCCACCATGCTCGGCCAGTCGAAGACCGCGCACCAGGCCGAGATCGACTCCGCGTGCGAGCTCATCGACTTCTGGCGCTTCAACGTCCAGTACATGACACGCATCTACGAGGAGCAGCCGATCTCCTCGCCCGGCGTGTGGAACCGGCTCGAATACCGCCCGCTCGAAGGCTTCGTCTTCGCCGTCACCCCCTTCAACTTCACGGCCATCGCCGGCAACCTCCCCGCCTCGGCGGCGCTGATGGGCAACGCGGTCGTCTGGAAGCCCGCCTCCACGGCCGCCGTCAGCGCCCACTTCGTCATGAAGCTCTGGGAGGAAGCGGGCCTGCCGCCCGGCGTGATCAACCTCGTCTACGGCTCCGGCTCCGCCGTCGGCGACCCAGCGCTCGCGAGCGAGCACCTCGCGGGCATCCATTTCACCGGCTCGACTCCGGTCTTCCAGGGGATGTGGAAGACCGTCGGCGAGAACATCGCCGGCTACCGCAACTACCCGCGGATCGTCGGCGAGACGGGCGGCAAGGACTTCATCGTCGCCCACCCGAGCGCCGACCCGGAAGCAGTCGCAACGGCCATCCTGCGCGGCTCCTTCGAGTACCAGGGCCAGAAGTGCTCCGCCGCCTCCAGGGTCTTCGCGCCCGCGAGCCTCTGGCCGCAGGTGCGCGACCAGGTCGTCGAGGAGATCGGCGAGATGAAGATGGGCGACGTCGCAGACTTCTCGAACTTCGTGGGCGCCGTGATCGACGCGAGCTCCTTCGCCACGCAGAAGGAGGCGATCGAGGAGGCGAAGGCAGCCGACGGCAAGGCGTCGATCGTCGCCGGCGGCAACTACGACGACAGCGAGGGCTGGTTCGTCCAGCCCACCGTGATCGAGACCTCGGACCCCGACTTCCGCACGATGAAGGAGGAGCTGTTCGGCCCGGTCGTCACGGCCTTCGTCTACGACGACAGCCGGTACGAGGACACCCTCGACCTCGTCGACAAGGGGACGACCTACGGGCTCACCGGCGCGGTCTTCGCCCGTGACCTCGACGCCATCGAGACGACCCGCGACCGGCTCCGCTACGCCGCCGGCAACTTCTACGTCAACGACAAGCCGACCGGAGCCGTGGTGGGCCAGCAGCCGTTCGGCGGCGCCCGCGCCTCAGGCACGAACGACAAGGCCGGCTCGATGTGGAACCTGATCCGCTGGGTCAGCCCACGCACGATCAAGGAGACCTTCGTGCCGCCGCGCGACTACCGCTATCCGTTCCTCGGGCCGGACGACGACGCCGGGCGCTAGCCGAGATCGGGCAGCGGCGTCTGGAGCCGCCCGGACCTGAACGCCTCGAGCCACGCCGCGTAGATCCGCGCGCCGTTGAGGGGTGGCGCGAGTGGTTCCGGCAACTCGGCGGCGCGGAACCACGCCGCCTCGCTCACCTCGTACGGGTCGAACCGCAGCTCGAGATCGTCGACCGGAACGGCGTGGTAGTAGGAGACCGCGCAGTACTGCGGCTCCACGCCGCCGCTCTCGCCGGGCAGGTACTCGTCCACCCAGTGCCCGAGATAGCCGGTCAGCCGGACACGGAGGCCCACCTCCTCGAGGGTCTCCCGCTCGGCGGCCCTCGCCGGATGCTCGGGGCCTTCGCAGAAGCCGGAGGGTGCGCACCAGCGGCCTCGCCACGGCTCGAGCGCACGGCGTGTGAGGAGCAGGCGCCCGTCGTGCACCACGAGCGCGGCGGCGGCGCGGCTGGCCTTCAGCCAGTGCTCCCGCCCGCAGGACGGACAGGCGACCGGAGCCTGCACTCCGATCGCAGCCCCGCAGTTCGGACAGAAGCGCGGCACGGCTCAACGCTACGGCATCCGCCGCCTCGCGAGCCGCGGCGCCGCGAGGATCGCGGCGGCGCAGGCGAACGCTGGCAGCGCGAGCACGACGCCCGCAGTCCGCACGCCGAAGGCGCCGGCGAGGGCGCCGTCGAGGAGGCTCGCGGCCGGCCGGAAGCCGAGGAACGCCACGCTCCAGAGCGCCATGATCCGGCCGCGCTGGCGCTCCTCGACTCCGAGCTGCAGCCGGCTCGTCGCCGACGCATTCGACGCGAGGTAGCCGAATCCCGCGACGGCGAGGAGCACGAAGCCGACCGGCAGCCAGCGCACGAGCGAGAAGGCGATCATGCCCCCGCCGAGCAGCAGCAGCGTGCCGACCATCCGGCGTCGCGAACCGGCCACGCGCCCGGCCAGGAGGAACGCGGCGAGAACCGCGCCGGTCCCGAAGGCGCCGATGATGTAGCCCGCGTCGGTGTCAGGCCGGCCGAACACGTGCGCGAACGCCGGCGCCTCGGTGTTGACCGGGTCGGAGGCGAAGCCGACGGCCGCCACGATCAGCAGGAGCGCGAGCAGCTCCGGCTGCGCCCGCACGAGACGCAGGCTCTCGCGCAGTCGCGTCTCCGCCCGGGACGCCCTGATCCGCTCCGCCGGCTGCACGACGAGCACGCCGAGCACGAGCAGCAGGTACGAGGCGGAGTTGATCGCGAACGAGGCCGGGATCCCGAGCGTGCTCACCGACACGCCCGCGAGCACCGGGCCGATCGCCCGAGCCAGGTTGAACGTCATCGAGTTCAGCGCCACGGCCGAGCCGAGGTGCTCCTTTGGGACGAGGCCGCCGACCAGGGCCATGGAGACCGGCGCGCTGAACGCGCTCATCACGCCGAGCCCGAGCGCGAACACGATCACGACCCAGACGCGCGCGAGCCCTCCCCACGCCAGCCCGGCGAGGACGCCGGACAGCGCCGCGGCGACGAGCTGCGTCGTCACGAGCAGGCGCCGCCGGTCGAAGCGGTCCGCCGCGCTGCCGGCCCACGGCGCGAGCACGAGCACCGGCACGAAGTTGCCGAAGTTGAGCACCCCGAGCAGGAACGGCGAGTGCGTGAGCCGGAAGACGAGGATCGACGCCGCGAGGTTCTGGAACCACGTCCCGCTCGCCGACGCCGCGTTGCCGACGAAGTACGGCCCGAAGTTCCGGTCGCGGATCAGCCGCAGGGCCGCGGCTGGCCCGGCGGCCGCCACCTGCTAGGCCCGCCCTGCCTTGTGGAGCTGGGCGTAGACGCTGCGGGCGACCTTCGCGGGCACACCCGGGACACCCTCGAGCTCCTCCGGCGACGCGGCGACCATCGCGTCGACCGAGCCGAAGTGGTTGAGCAGCGCCCGCCGCCGCGCCGGGCCGACGCCCTCGAGCTCGTCGAACAGCGACGCGAAGCCGCGCGTCTCGCGCCGCTGCCGGTGGAAGCCGACGGCGAAGCGGTGCGCCTCGTCGCGGATCCGCTGCAGGAGCTGGAGGCCCGGATCGTGCCGCGAGAGGACGATGGGCCGCGCGCGGCCGGGCACGAACACCTCCTCCTCCCGTTTCGCCAGCGCGATCACGGCCACGCGCGGCAGGTCGAACGCCTGCATCGCGGCCAGCGCCGCCGCCAGCTGCCCCTTGCCGCCGTCGACGACGACGAGGTTCGGCGTGGCCGCGAACGACTCGTCGTAGTCGTCCGCAGCCGGCCCGGCGGCCAGCCGCGCGAAGCGCCGCGAGACCATCTCGCCCATCGCGGCGAAGTCGTCCATGCCCTCCTGACCGCGGATCCCGAACTTTCGGTAATGCGCCTTCTTCGGGAGCCCGTCCTGGAAGACGACGAGCGAGCCGACGTTGTCCTGGCCCATCGCGGTGGAGACGTCGAAGCACTCGATGCGCAGCGGTAAGGCCTCGAGGTTGAGCGTCTCGCGCAGCTGCTCGAGCGCCTCGACGCGGCGCAGCCGGCGCTGCTCGCCCTGCGCGAGGTCGCTCGTCAGCACGTGGAGGGCATTCTCGTCGGCGAGCCGCTGCAGGCGCCGCTTCTCGCCGCGCTCGGCCGTGCGGATCTCGACGCGCGCGCCCCGCCGCTCCGAGAGGAGCTCCGCGAGCGCCGACAGGTCGCCCGACTCGCCCGGGACGACGATCTGCGGCGGCACGCTCGGCGCGCTCCCGTAGTACTCGAGCCCGAACGACTCGAGGATCGTGGTCACGTCCTGGCCGCCGACGTTCTCGAGGTGGAACGAGTGCCGGTCGACCATCTTGCCGCCGCGCAGCGGGAAGATCTGGACGACGGCCCGGTCACCCTCGGCCGCGAAGCCGATCACGTCGACCGTCCCGACCGACTGCCGCTCCACCGCCTGCCGCTCGACGAGGTGCTGGACGGAGAAGAGCCGGTTGCGGTAGCGCGCCGCGTCCTCGAAGCGCTCGTTCGCCGCCGCCTCCTGCATCCGCCGCTCGAGCTCGCGCTGGATCGGCTTCACGTCGCCCGAGAGGAACTCGATCACGCCGTCGACGATCCCGCGGTAGTCCTCCTCCGACACGTAGCCCACGCAGGGGGCCAGGCAGCGGTCGATGTGGTAGTCGAGGCACGGGATGCCGCTGTGACGGCCCGGCTTCGGGCCCTCGCACGGCCGGTAGCGGAAGACGCGGTTGAGGACGTCGAGCGTCTCGCGGACCTTCTTCGCGTTCGCGTACGGGCCGAAATACCAGACGCCCGGCCGGTGCCGCTCGCGCGTGAACATCACGCGCGGGTACTCGTCCTCGACGGTGACCGCGATGTACGGGAACGACTTGTCATCGCGTAGCCGGACGTTGAACGGCGGGCGGTGCCGCTTGACGAGGTTCTGCTCGAGGTGGAGCGCCTCCACCTCGCTCCCCGTGACGATCACCTCGACGTCCGCGACCCGCGCGGGCAGGCTACGGATCTGCGCGCGCCCGTCCGTCGTCTTCTGGAAATAGGAGCGGACGCGCGGGCGCAGCGACTTCGCCTTGCCGACGTACAGGACGCCGCCGTCCGCGTCCCGGAACAGATAGACGCCCGGCTTAGCCGGCAGCGATTTGAGCTGGTTCTGTACGCGAGAGGACACGGCTAGCATGGTGCCCGTGGAGGGCCAGTACGTCGCGTACACCTTCTACCGCCTGGATCCCAGCTGGCGGCGGCTCATGCCGGCCGACGCGCGCCAGGCGCAGAAGGAGGAGCTCGCCGAGGTGGTCGACTCCTTCGCCGGGCGCTTCGAGCACCTGCGGGCCTACTCGACAGCGGGCGTCCGTCCCGACTGCGACTTCTTCCTCTGGAAGATCACGGAGAGCTACGAGCTGCTCGAGGAGCTCGGCGCCGCGCTCAACGGCACGGCCCTCGCCGGCTGGCTCGAGACGCCGTACTCCTACCTCGCCACGACGAAGGCGTCGCAGTACACGAGCGCGCGCAAGGCGCGGAAGATCACGCCGCACGGCCTCCCCTACCTCGTCGTCTACCCGTTCGTGAAGGTGCGGCCGTGGTACGCACTGACCGAGGAGGAGCGGCAGCGAGCGATGGACGAGCACATCCGGATCGGCCGCGAGGAGTTCCCCGGGATCAAGAACCACACGACGTACTCCTTCGGGATCGACGACCAGGAGTTCATGACCGCCTTCGAGTGCGAGGAGCCCGCGGACTTCATGCACCTGATGCTGCGTCTCCGCGACAGCGAGGCCTCGCGCTACACCGAGCGCGACACCCCGATCTTCGTCGGCAGGCACGTGGCCATCCGCGACGCGCTGGCGGCCCTCGACGGCGCGTCCAGCCGGGTCGAGGCGTAGCCGAAGGCAATCCCGCTCCCGCAGACGCCGCGAAGCGGCCTCAGCGGGCGGGCGCAGCACTCGCGAGCTACACGTAGGTGTGCTGGTCCCGCCAGGTGCGCCACATGGCGAAGCCGCAGAGCACGAGGATGGCGACGAAGGCGATGACCTGGTAGCCGACGGCGCCGCCGTACCAGTAGAGGCCGACATCGGCCACCGCCGTGACGGCCGATCCGTAGAAGACGACCCGCGCGCGCGTCGACCACATGGAGATCCCGTCCCGCTGCTCGCGCCAGACGAGAAAGATGAAGTACGCGATCGCGAGGACGAACACGATGCGGAACACGAGGAGCAGCGCGAACAGCGTCTCCTCGAGCTGGAGCACGACGATCAGGCCGGCGATCGCCGCGAGGATCAGCAGTCCCCGCAGGGTCGGGTTCATGCGCGAGAAGAGGCTCATGTTGCGGTCATGTACGCCCGCACCGCGAGCGCTCCTGCCACCAAGGTAGCGCCGGTGAACCACGCCAGCCGCCCGCGCTTGTCGGACGGCGCGTACATCCACGGCGCGAGCACGGCGAGCAGCGAGAGCGTGCCGTACAGGTAGTGGAGCTTGTCGGCGGCGCGGTGGTGGCTGGACAGGAGCAGGAGCCCGATCCCCACCTGCGCGACGAGCAGGGTCTGCGCGAGCGCGAGCAGGTGCGTGAGGAGCCCGCGCGCCTCGGCGTGGCGGTAGTACGTCCACGCGCCCGCGGCCGCTGCTCCGAACGTCGCTGCGAGGACCGCGAACGCGACCGCATGGTGGACGCCGACCATGGCCGGCGCAGCCTAGCGGGGGCCTAGTC
>DASTZY010000102.1:0-5122 GCA_035764085.1 Gaiellaceae bacterium | reverse complement strand
CGGTACGCGACGACCCGGAACGTGTCCTTGCCCTCGAGCTCGAGCAGGTCGGCGAGCAGGTCGATCTGCTCCGCGACCTCGCTGTTGCGCGGTAGTTCCGCCACTCCACGATGATATGGAGCGTGCCCGGGGCCGTCGTCTGCATCCCGACCTACAACGAGCGCGAGAACCTCACCCGCGTGCTCGACGCGCTCCAGCCGCACGGCGTGCGCGTGCTCGTGATCGACGACAGCTCCCCCGACGGGACCGGGGAGCTCGCCGACCGCGTGGCGGCCGAGCGGGACTGGGTCTCCGTCCTGCACCGCGAGAAGAAGGAAGGCCTGGGGCCCGCCTACCTCGCGGGCTTTCGCGAGGTCCTGCGCGGAGATGCCGAGTACGTTCTCGAGATGGACGCGGACCTGTCGCACGACCCGGCCGTCGTGCCCCGGCTGATCGAGGCGTGCGAGAACGGCGCCGACGTCGCGCTCGGCTCCCGCTACGTCGAGGGAGGCGGCACCGAGAACTGGGGCCGCGGCCGGCGGTTCGTCTCGGCGGGCGGCTCGCTCTACGCCCGAACCCTCCTCGGCGTCCGCGTGCGCGACCTCACCGGCGGCTTCAAGTGCTTCCGGCGCGAGGTGCTCGAGCGGATCGACCTCGACTCGGTGCACTCGAAGGGCTACGCGTTCCAGATCGAGCTGACGTACCGCGCGCTGCGCGCCGGGTTCGAGGTGGTGGAGGTGCCGATCGTCTTCGCCGACCGGACGCACGGCAAGTCGAAGATGAGCCGGGCGATCTTCCTCGAGGCCGTCGCCCGCGTGCCGGCGCTACGGTTGGCGGCGTTGACGGGGCGGCTGTGACGGAGCTCGACGAGGGAACCTTCGACGCGGCGATCGCGGGCGGCCCGCTGCTCGTGGACTTCTGGGCGCCGTGGTGCCGGCCGTGCAAGGCGCTGGAGCCGGTCCTCGAGGAGCTTCCCGTCGACGTCGCGCGGGTGAACGTTGACGAGGAGGCCGGCATCGCGGCGCGCTACGACGTGCTCTCGATCCCGACCGTGATCCTGTTCGCCGGCGGCGAGCCGCGCGGATCCGTCGTCGGCGTGCGCCCCAGGGCGCACTTCGAGTCATGGCTCGCGGAAGTGCTCCCAGCCGGCGAGTGAGTACGGCCCGCCGCCGAGCGTGAGCGCGACGCCGTCGCCTTCCTCGACCCGGCCGATCACCGCGAAGCCGAGCGGATCGCGCGTCGTCGCCAGCAGCTCGTAGTCCTCACCGAAGCCGAGGTCGTCCAGCTCGGCGCCGGCCGCGAGCTGCACGCGCTCGAGCTCGACCGAGAGGCGGACGCCGGAGCGCTCGGCGATGTGGCCGGCGTCCCGCGCGAGCCCGTCCGAGAGGTCGAGCATCGCCGTCGCGACCTTCGCCAGCCGCTTCCCGTCCTCCACCCGATCCGGCACGGGCGGCAGCTTCCCGGCGCGGAACGCCGCGCCTGCGGCGCCGAGCGGCCCCGTCACGACCACGGCGTCCCCCGGCCTTGCCCCGGCCCGGCCGGGGACGCGCTCGGAGCGGCCGAGCGCCGTCACGGAGAGGACGACGCCGTTCGCCCGGGTCGTGTCGCCTCCCCGCACCGGGACGCCGCGTTCGTTCAGGCCGGCATAGAGCTCGAGCACGTCCGCGAGCGGGGTCTCCGGCGGCACTCCGAGCGAGACGAGCAGCGCGAGCGGGTCGGCGCCGGAGGCGGCGAGGTCGCTGACGTTGACGGCCGCAGCGCGCGCCCCGAGTTCACGCCAGCCGAGCAGGTCGAAGCGGAAGTGGACGCCCTCCACCAGCGCGTCCTGCGTGACGACGAGCCCGTCCACGACGGCCGCATCGTGCGCGATCCCCTGCGCCAGCCCCCGCCGCTCGAGCTCGGCGAGAAGCCCGAGCTCCCCGAGCTCCGCAAGCGTCGTCACAGCTCGGAGACTCGCGCCCGCCCGTCCAGCGTGTCCGGGTCGAGCGCGGCGAGCGCGTCGTAGAGGCGCGCGTGGAAGGTCCCCGGGCCGTCGGCTCCGGCAGCCGCGTCCTCGGCGGCGACGCCGAGCGCGGCGAGCGCCTCGGCTGCCGCCTCGAGCGGCTCGTCCGGCTTCGCGGCGAGGAAGCAGCCGGTGAGCGCGGACGAGATGCAGCCCGTCCCCGTGACCGCCGCGAGCAGCGGGTGGCCGTTCGCCACCGCAAGGATTCGCCCTCCCTCGGAGACGTGGTCGACCGGGCCGGTGACCGAGGCGACCAGACCGAGCTTGCGCGCGGCCTCCCCCGCGAGCTCGGCCGGCTCGAGCCCGGACGCGATCGACTCGACCCCGCGTACCTCGGCGTCCGCGCCGACGAGCGTCGCCACCTCCCCGGCGTTGCCGCGCAGCACGGTCACCTCCACCTCTTCGAGGATCCGCCGCGCGGTGTCGGTGCGATACGCCGTCGCGCCGGCGCCCACCGGGTCGAGGACGACCGGGATCCCGCGCGCGCCCGCCACACGTCCCGCCAGGAGCATCGCCTCGACCCAGTGCTCCGAGAGCGTGCCGATGTTGATCACGAGCGCCGACGCGAGCCCGACCATCTCCTCGACCTCCTCCCGCGCGTGCGCCATGACCGGCAGCGCGCCGAGGGCGAGAGTCGCGTTGGCCGTCTCGTTCATGACGACGTAGTTCGTGACCTGGTGGACGAGCGGCTTCCACTCGCGCAGCTCCCGCAGCGTCGTGCCCGGAGAGATCGTCATCGCGCCGACACTCCCAGCACGTCGACCGGCCCCTCGCCGCCGCCGACCTCGGTGAGGCCCAGCGCGACGGCGCGTGACGCCGCCGCGGCTGCCCCGCGTGCCGCGTCCACCAGCGAGAGCCCGCGAGCAAGCAACGCGGCAAGCGTGGCGGAATGCGTGCAACCGGCGCCGTGGGTGGCGGCCACGTCGTGGCGCTCGAACGGGATGTCGTAGTGCTCCGTCCCGTCGAAGAGGTGGTCGGCCGGGTCGTCCACGTGGCCGCCGGTGACGAGCGCGGCGGGCGCGCCGAGGCCGACGAGCAGCTCCGCCAGCTCCGCGGGCGCAGCTTCCGAGCCGGTGAGCGCCCGCGCCTCGAGCACGTTCGGCGTCACGACGGTCGCGAGCGGGAAGAGGCGTCGGACGAGCACCTCGACGGCGTCGTCCTCCAGCAGCCGGCCGCCGGAGCTGGCGACCATGACCGGGTCGACGACGAGCGGCAGCCGGTGCTCCTCGAGCCAGCCCGCGACGGCGTCGATGATCGCGCGCGAGTAGAGCATCCCCGTCTTCGCCGCGTCGATCCCGATGTCACCGGCGACGGCGTCGAGCTGCGCGCGGACGAACTCGGGCGGCAGCTCGAACACGGCGGTCACCTCACGCGTGTTCTGCGCCGTGAGGGCGACGATCGCCGACGTGCCGTGAACTCCCGCAGCGGCGAACGCCTTGAGATCGGCCTGGATCCCGGCCCCGCCGCCGGAATCGGAGCCCGCGATCGTGATGCAACGTGCAATCAAGGCACTCCCTTCGCCGGTATGACCCGGATCAGGTTCGACGGGTGTGATCTCAGCCTCGCCGCGAGGCACCCCGGTGCGGGAACCCTAACCGCGCAGATGCAGCCGGCGCGCAACCTCGTAGAGGTTGAAGTCCCAGCCCCAGCCGAACGCACGCGGGGTGACGATCCGCCGGTCGCCGGGGTTCCACCAGCGCGACCTGTAGCGCGCGAGGGTCGGCCTCCTCCAGTCGTACGGGATGCCGAGGAACTTGCCGGTCAGGTTCCTGCTCATGTATCGAGCGTAGCGATGCACCCGCTTCCGCCCGCACTCGCCGCCGCCGCGACGCCGCGCATCCTCGAGCTGCTGGGAGACGGGCCCGGACGGGTGCTCGAGCTCGGCTTCGCGGGGATCCACGCGCGGCCGCTCGAGCTCGCCGGCTGGGAAGTCGTCGTCCTGGAGGCGGATCCGGCGCGCGCCGAGCAGGCGCGGCAGCGCGGGGCGCACGTCGCCGACCGGCCGACCGGACGCTTCGACGCGGTCGTCGCGCCTGCCGGCGCCGGGCTCCCGGCGGTCGACGCCGCGCGGGCGATCGTCGTCGAGCGGGATGGATCCGTGCACGACCGCCGTTAGTGCCGGAATGGAGCTACGGGTCGTCCTCACCGTCCCCGACTTCGACGAGGCGCTCGCGTTCTACCGCGACGCGCTCGGGCTCGAGCAGCTCGCCGACTGGAGCGGCGAGGACGGGCGGGTGATCCTGCTCGACGCCGGCCACGCGACGATCGAGCTGTTCGACGAGCGGCAGGCGGAGAGCGTCGACCGGATCGAGGCCGGGCGCCGCGTGTCGGGGCACGTGCGGCTCGCGGTGGAGGCCGGCGATCTCGAGGCGGTGCGGGGACGGCTCGTCGGAGCGGGCGCGCAAGCCGAGGCCGCGCCGGTCGTGCCGCCCTGGGGCGGCCGCAACGTACGGCTGCGCACGCCCGACGGCATGCAGCTGACACTGTTCAGCGAGCCGTAGGACGCTCGTCCCGCCGGGGCGGGGCTAGCATCGCCGCATGGGGACGGCGCGCTACGACGGCATCGCGGACTGGTACGACAACGAGTTCCAGCCGGCGCCGCTCGAGAGCGAGACGTGGGAGGTGCTCGTCCGGCTGCTGGGCGAGCCGGACGGTTCCCTGCTCGACGTCGGCTGCGGCACGGGGAGCTACACGGCGGCGCTCGCGGAGCTCGGCTGGGACGCGACCGGGGTCGACATCTCGGAGGACATGCTCCGCCGGGCGAACGCGAGGGGTGTGCGAACCGTCCACGCGGACGCGACCTCCCTGCCGTTCGAGGACGCGTCGTTCGACGCCGCCACCTCCGTCCTCACGAACACCGACCTCGACGACCTCGCGGCCGCCGTAAGGGAGGTCGCGCGTGTCCTTCGTCCCGGCGCGCCGCTCGTCTATCTGGCCGTCCACCCCTGCTTCGTCGGCCCGCATTCGATCTACGACCCCGAGGGGATACCGGAGCTCCATCCCGGCTGGTACCGCCGGGAGGGCCGCTACACGGAGGCGCCCGGCGTCTGGCGCGCGTCGGGAGTGCGGATCCGGGTCGGCGCCACCCATCTCCCGCTCGGGCGCTTCCTCCAGACGTTCATCGACGCGGGCCTCCGGCTG
>DASTZY010000101.1:0-3014 GCA_035764085.1 Gaiellaceae bacterium | reverse complement strand
ACTCCACGCAAAGCGTGAAGTCCGTGGCTTCGGTTCCATGCTTGAGCCCCGTTACATTGTCCGCGCCCGACCACTTGACCAGTGAGCTGTTACGCACTCTTTGAATGGTGGCTGCTTCTAAGCCAACATCCTGGTTGTCTGTGCAATCGGACATCGTTTCCCACTTAGCATGGAATTAGGGACCTTAGCCGACGGTCTGGGCTGTTTCCCTTTTGAGCACGAAGCTTATCCCCCGCACTCTGACTGCCGCGATCTGGAGTTGTGGCATTCGGAGTTTGCCTGACTTCGGTAAGCTGGTAGGCCCCCTAGGCCAAACAGTGCTCTACAACCACAACTGAACTCGCGACGCTATACCTAAATATATTTCGGGGAGAACCAGATATCTCTGAGTTTGATTAGCCTTTCACTCCGACCCACAGGTCATCCCCGCCGTTTTCAACCGACGTGGGTTCGGTCCTCCACGGGGTCTTACCCCCGCTTCAACCTGCCCATGGGTAGATCACTCAGTTTCGGGTCTAGCTCCCACGACTGAATCGCCCTATTCAGACTCGCTTTCGCTACGGCTCCGTTTCCTTAACCTTGCCGTGGAAGACTAACTCGCTGGCTCATTATGCAAAAGGCACGCCGTCACGGAACAAGTCCGCTCCGACCGCTTGTAAGCACACGGTTTCAGGTACTATTTCACTCCCCTTCCGGGGTACTTTTCACCTTTCCCTCACGGTACTAGTTCACTATCGGTCACCGAGGAGTACTTAGCCTTACGGGGTGGTCCCCGCAGATTCCGACCGGGTTTCCCGTGCCCGGCCGTACTCAGGTACTCGTCGAGGAAGGCCGCGCGCTTTCGCCTACAGGACTATTACCTGCTGCGGTGTGGCTTTCCATCCACTTCGGCTAACACGCGACTTTGTAACTTCCCGACCCGCCGGCAGACGGATCAAGACGAGCCCTACAACCCCCACGTGACAACGGCTGCCGCCTGTCACGTCACGCGGGTTTGGGCTCTTCCCCGTTCGCTCGCCACTACTAAGGGAGTCGAGGTTTCTTTCCTTTCCTCCGGCTACTTAGATGTTTCAGTTCGCCGGCTTACCCCCCGCACCCTATGTATTCAGGTACGGGTACCGCCGCATTACCAGCGGTGAGTTTCCTCATTCGGAGATCCTGGGATCGCTGGATGGTCAGCTCCTCCCCCAGGCTTATCGCAGCCGCCCACGTCCTTCATCGGCTCTCGGTGCCAAGGCATCCACCGTGTGCCCTTGTTCTCTTGATCAGAAGAACACCGGTATAGATGTCGCTATGGAGTTTTCAAGGTCCGCGCGGGCTCGAGCTCGCCCAGTCCTTCAAAACTCAACAGCGTACGTATTGCATTCGCCGAGGTCGACGTTGTTCCAGGCGAGCCGGCTGTCCGGACGACCGAGGTCATCGACGGGGCCGGCGCCTGCCGGAGTAAGAGCTCCAGCATCCCTAGAAAGGAGGTGATCCAGCCGCAGCTTCCGCTACGGCTACCTTGTTACGACTTCACCCCAATCATCGACCCTACCTTCGACGGCTCCCTCCCTTGCGGGTTAGGCCACCGGCTTCGGGTATTGCCGACTTTCGTGGTGTGACGGGCGGTGTGTACAAGGCCCGGGAACATATTCACCGCGGCATTGCTGATCCGCGATTACTAGCAACTCCGCCTTCATGGAGGCGAGTTTCAGCCTCCAATCCGAACCGAGACCGACTTTTTGGGATTCGCTCCCTCTCACGAGTTTGCAGCCCTTTGTATCGGCCAATGTAGCACGTGTGTAGCCCAGGACATAAGGGGCATGATGACTTGACTTCGACCCCACCTTCCTCCGATTTGTCACCGGCAGTCTCCCATGAGTCCCCGTCTTTCACGCTGGCAACATGGGACAGGGGTTGCGCTCGTTGCGGGACTTAACCCAACATCTCACGACACGAGCTGACGACAGCCATGCACCACCTGTGCACGAGCCCCGAAGGGCTGCCGTATTTCTACGACATTCCCGTGCATGTCAAGCCCAGGTAAGGTTCTTCGCGTTGCGTCGAATTAAACCACATGCTCCGCTGCTTGTGCGGGCCCCCGTCAATTCCTTTGAGTTTTAGCCTTGCGGCCGTACTCCCCAGGCGGGGTACTTAGTGCGTTAGCGACGGCACGGGAGGAGTCGACACCTCCCACACCTAGTACCCATCGTTTACGGCGTGGACTACCAGGGTATCTAATCCTGTTCGCTCCCCACGCTTTCGCGCCTCAGTGTCAGTAACGTCCCAGCGAGCTGCCTTCGCTATTGGTGTTCCTCCTGATATCTGCGCATTCCACCGCTACACCAGGAATTCCACTCGCCTCTTCCGTACTCTAGCTCCGCAGTATCCATCGGCTTTCAAAGGTTGAGCCTTTGACTTTCACAACGGACTTACGAAGCCACCTACGCGCGCTTTACGCCCAATGATTCCGGACAACGCTTGCTCCCTACGTATTACCGCGGCTGCTGGCACGTAGTTAGCCGGAGCTTCTTGTGGAGGTACCGTCAATCCACACGGCTATTCACCGGTGAACCTTCGTCCCTCCTGAAAGGGGTTTACAACCCGAAGGCCGTCTTCCCCCACGCGGCGTTGCTGCGTCACGCTTTCGCGCATTGCGCAAGATTCCCCACTGCTGCCTCCCGTAGGAGTCTGGGCCGTGTCTCAGTCCCAGTGTGGCTGATCGTCCTCTCAGACCAGCTACCCATCGTTGCCTTGGTAGGCCGTTACCCCACCAACAAGCTAATGGGCCGCGAGCCCCTCCCAATGCGGAGGCCGAAGCTTCCTTTAGCGAACAGACTTAAATCTGTGCGCCACATCCGGTATTAGCCCGAGTTTCCTCGGGTTGTCCCGGTCATCGGGGCAGGTTACTCACGTGTTACTCACCCGTTCGCGGCTTTGCCCCAGGGCAAGCCCTGGTTCGTCGCACCACTTGCATGTGTTAAGCACGCCGCCAGCGTTCGTCCTGAGCCAGGATCAAACTCTCCGTGAAA
>DASTZY010000100.1:0-13125 GCA_035764085.1 Gaiellaceae bacterium | reverse complement strand
GCACAATCAGGGCATCCTGAGGGTGAGCCCGCAGGGTGTGGTCTTCCCGACCATCAACATCAACTGGTGGGCCGCGCAGATCAAGAACCTGGAGGGCACGGCCGACCCGACGCACCTGCCGATCTACCTGAGCAACGGCGTTCTGCTCCAGGAGGGCGGCGGCGGTTGTTGCGTGATCGGCTTCCATGGAACGCGCGCCACGGGGTACGGCGTCGGCAACGCCAACTCCAACGGGAACGCCGTGGTGCAGACGTTCGCCTGGGCCTCGTGGGTCACGCCGGGCACCTACCCGCGCGTGGAGGGGAGGCCCCTGCCGACCGACTGGGCGCTCCAGGACATCCATGCGCTCAGCCACGAGATCGCGGAATGGGCCGACGACCCGTTCGTCAACAACACGGTCGATCCCTGGGTGACTCCGACTGCGCCGCAGTACGGCTGCACGAACGTCCTCGAGACGGGAGATCCGGTCGTGGCAATCGGGTTCGCGATGGGCACCAACGCATTCGAGCAGGGTCCGTTGCCCGACGGCGAGCAGATGGCCGACGGGTACTACCACCCCGAGGACGAGGTGTTCCTGCCGTGGTACATGCGCCTCGCGCCGAACACCGTGTCCGAGCCGACGCAGAGCCCGTCGCTGAACGTCGGCCGGTACTCGCTCATGGGCGACCTGAATCCGTTCTCGGGATTCCGGCTGCCTGCGACGAGCTGCCCAGACAGCCACTGACGTACGCGGAGGGCCGGGAGCGCTTCGCTCCCGGCCCTCGGGCAGAGCCTTCTGCCCGCTGTGGTTCACTGGGGCCCGTGGCCGCATTCCGTTACGTCGTCGCCGATGTGTTCACCGACACGCCCTTCGCGGGCAACCCGCTCGCCGTCTTCACCGACGCGCGCGAGATCCCCGAGGAACGGCTGCAGGAGCTGGCGCGCGAGCTGAACCTCAGCGAGACCGTCTTCGTCTACCCGGCCGCGGGGGAAGGCCACGCGCGGATCAGGATCTTCACCCCGACGCTCGAGCTGCCGTTCGCCGGGCATCCCGTGCTCGGGACGGCGTTCGTGCTGGGTGGCCCGCTGCAGCTCGGCGAGCTCCTGCTGGAGACCGGCGCCGGGGTCGTGCCCGTCCGGCTGGAGCGGGACGGATCGCGGATCGCCTTCGGCTGGATGCGGCAGCCCGCCGTCACCGCGGAGCAGTACGAGCAGGCCGACGACCTGCTCGCGCTGCTCGGCGTCGAGCGAAGCGTCCTGCCGGTGGAGCTCTACCGGCAGGGGCCGGGCCACGTCTACGTCGAGCTCGAGTCGCCCGACGCCGTGGCCGCGCTGCGTCCGGACTTCTTCGCGCTCGAGGAGCTCTCGCCCTACGGAACGGACTGCTTCGCGCGCGACGGGAGCGTCTGGAAGTCGCGCGTTTTCGTCCCTGCGCACGGCGTCGGGGAGGATCCCGCGACCGGCTCGGCCGCCGGGCCGCTCGCGTTACATCTCGCCCGGCACGGCCGGATCGGCTTCGGCGAGGAGATCGAGATTCGGCAGGGAGCGGAGATTGGCCGCCCGTCGACGCTTCACGCGGTCGCGCACTCGCCGGAGGAGGTCGACGTCGGCGGCTCCGCGGTCGTCGTCGCGCGCGGGGAGTTCCGGCTGTGAAGCGGGTCTCCGTGATCGGCGGCTGCTGCACGGGCAAGACGACGACGTCACGGGCGCTCGCGGCCCGGCTCGGCGTCCCGCACATCGAGCTCGACGCGCTTCACCACGACGCGGGCTGGCAGGAGGCGCCCGCGGATGTGCTTCGCGCACGGGTCGAGGCTGCGTTTGCCGCTGCGCCGTACGGCTGGGTCGCCGACGGCAACTACCACGGCAAGCTCGGCACGTACGTCCTCGAGCAGGCGGACACGGTCGTCTTCCTCGACCT
Source organism: Gaiellaceae bacterium (assembly GCA_035764085.1). GTDB lineage: Bacteria > Actinomycetota > Thermoleophilia > Gaiellales > Gaiellaceae > Palsa-739. The sequence goes on along the minus strand of DASTZY010000100.1, from coordinate 11,228 downwards.
TCCGCAACGGACCGCGTTCCGGCGCGTGCTCTGGCGAACCCTGAGCCGGGCTGTGACGCGGAAGGAGCTCTGGAACGGCAACCGCGAGACCTTCCGGAACGCGTTTTCGCGCGACTCGATCGTCTGGTGGGTGATCACGAACCACCGCTCGCACCGGAAGAAGTGGCCGGAGCGTGTCGCGCCGCTCACCCACCTGGAGGCCGTTCGCCTCCATTCCCCCCGCGAGGTGCGCGAGTGGCTTCAGTCGATCCAGGCCACCGACTCGATGTCGGGCAGCTCGAACGACAGCGAGCGCCAGAAGACGCCGCCGTCGGCAGAGACGTAGAGCCGGTTCCGCGCTGCGTAGAGCATCCGGTCGGGTTCGTCCTCGGCGATCGCGACCGCGAAGCCGGGCGGCAGCCCGCCGCCGGCCTCCCGCCAGGTGGCGCCGCCGTCGTTCGAGAGCATCAGCGGCGGCCGCCGTTCCACCACCGCCACCACGGTCGACCCCGACCGGGCGGCCGCGACCACCCGCGGCAACTGCACCTCCGGCCGCTCCGTCTCCGGCACCTCGTTGCCCTCGCCGAGCAGCGACTCCTCCTCGACGTCGACGAGGAAGACGCCCGCGACGGTGCCGACCGCCGCGATCATCTCGCGGCCGCCGAGAGCAGGGCCGAGACCAGAGCACTCGCGCGCCGGGCCGCGGAGATCGGCCGGTGGCCGCCCGCGCGGGCGCTCAGGTAGGCGACCGAGAACGCGTCGCCCGCGCCGGTCGGGTCGCCGCGCACCGGCCGCGCGGCCACGCGCACCGAGGCATCGCGGGTGAGGACGAGCGAGCCACCGGCGCCGAACGTGACGACGACCTCCGGAACGCCCAGCGCGCGCAGCTCCTCGAGGTCGTCGTGTCCGAGGATCGTGTGCGCCTCCTCCTCGGCGAGCTTGAGAATCGAGACGTGACGCAGGAGCTTCCGGTCGAACTCCGCGTCGACCACGAGCGGCCCGAGCCGCCGCGCGCGCACGAGCCCGTGGCCGTCGAGCAGCACCCGCCGCCGGCGTCCGATCCGCTCGAGCGTGTCGGTCGGGAAGTCGTCGCGCAGCAGCGGCGCCACATGCACCCACTCCACCCGCCTCAGCACGCGCTCCGGCTCGTCCTCCTCGCTCCACGGCTCCCCGATCGCCTCGACGCTCATCTCGCGGTGGCCGTCGGCGTCGTAGCGGAACGAGAAGGCCGTCGTCTCGCCGACCGCCGCGAGCGAGATCGGCAGACCGAGCGTCGCGAGGCTCCGCAGGTACGAGCGCCGCTCCGGCTCGCCGCACTTGGCGACGACGATCGCCTCCTGCCGCAGCGCCCTCAGCGCGCGAGCCGCGTACCAGGGGCCCCCACCTATTTTCGGCGTGGCGTCGCCGTCCACGACGTCACGCGCAAGAGGGCCGATCACGGCGAGCGCTCGCACGACCGAGAAGCGTAAGGCCGAGCGAGAGGGCGAATGCGAGAGCGAAGCTCGGCAGGGAGCCGCCGATCGCTCCTCCGCCGGGATGCGTGTGCTCGACGAGGCGCATCCACGACGCCGGCCCGACCGGCGCGAGCCACTGGTAGAGGCAGAAGCCGGCGGCCCAGGCGACGATCTGCGCCGGTCGAACCTCCGGCGCGGCGAACGGGTCGCGGTTGCCGGCGACCCACTGCGCGAGCAGGACTCCGAAGAGGGGCACGAAGAACGAGCCGAGCAGATACAGGAAGTCCTGGTAGTGGACGAGGTTCACGACGAACGTGCCTGCGGTCGCGACGGCCGCCACCGCGAGGATCAGCAGCCGCTGCGGCACACGGGGCACGAGGTTCTGCAGGGAGACGGCGGCGGAGTAGATGTTCGCGAACGGCTCCTTCGTCTCGTCCACGCCGAGCGCGACGAGCGCGAGCGCGGCCCCGAAGCCGCCGGTCGCGATCGCGTCGATCACGGCGGGCGCGTCCGCGAGGCCGTGCGTGAGCAGCAGGATTGCGCCGAGCCCGTAGAGCCACACGTTCGGGAGGAAGTAGCCGACGGCCGCTCCCCAGAACGCGCCGCGGCCGCTCGTGGAGAAGCGCGTGTAGTCGGCCGCGAGCGGCAGCCACGAGGCCGGCATCGCGACCACGAGGTCGACGCCCTGCCAGAAGCTGAGCCCGCCTTTGCCGGGCTGCGACCAGAGCGCGCCGAGGTGAGCGTCGTGCAGGGTCCACCACGTGAGGTAGGCGAGCGAGGCGAGGACGACCCACAGCGCGACGCGCTTCACCCACTCGCGGACGAATCCCACCGGCCCGAGGAGGGCGAGGGCCGTCGCCGCCGCCGCGGCCGCGAGCTTCCACACCCAGAGCGGGCCGTGCACGAGCGCGTGAGCGGCCGTGGCGATGACGAGCACCTCGAACACCGTCCAGCCGAGGTTCTGGATCACGTTGAGCCCGGTGGGGAGATAGGAGCCCGCCCGGCCGAGCGGCGCGCGCAGCAGCACCATCGCGGGCACGCCGGCCTCGGCGCCGATCGCGGCCGCGGCGCCGAGCAGCGCGTTGCCGAAGATCCCGCCGACGAGGATGGCGAGCAGCGCCTCGGGCAGGGACAGCGCCGGGACGAGGAACGCGCCTGCGACGAGCACGAGCAGGCTGAGCCCGAGGCTGCTCCAGAGCATCCCGTTCTCGAGGCCGCCCAGCGTCCGCAGCCGCTCGGGAACCGGCGTGATCCCCCAGCTCGGTGCGCGCTCGTCCTGCATCTCCCTCCCTTCGCCGGCATGACCCGGATCAGGTTCGACGGGTGTGATCTCAGCCGCGCGGCGCGCGACACCCCGGTGCTACGAGTGTACGGATCGCTCTACACGAACGGCGTAGGCGTGCTGGCACCTGCCGCGTTACCTTCGGCACGATGCGTGGCCCGCGCCTCACCGTGCTCGCCGCCCTCGTGGGCGTCCTGGTGGTGCTCCTCTTTCCGGCGGACAGTTCGGCACTTCGAGCCGTGTTCGTGGCGCTCACGCCGACCGGGCCTTCTCCGTCCGTCCTGAATCTGCCCTCGGGCCTGTACCCGGTGTGGACGAACCAGGACACGGTGCCCCACTCGGTCGTCTTCGCGAACGGCCTCTGCTCGTTCCAGGTCGCCCCCGGCGAGATCGGGCAGTGCGCGAACGACTTCCTCGGCCGGCCCGGCCAGTACACGTACACGGTGGACGGAACGTTCCAGGCGAGCGTGGACGTCGTTCCGGAGGGACGCACCGTCACTCTCACGGCGAGAACCCACAGGATCGTGCGCGGCGCGAAGCTGAGGCTGCACGGCGAGCTCAGCGTCCCGATCCTCTCGCCGCCGGCGCCTCCCGGTCCGCAGCCGGTGATCGTGTTGGCGCGCCACGATCGTCGCCACCCGTTCCGCCGCATCAGGGTCGTCACCGCGACGACGTACAAGTGGCATCTGCACTGGGAGCTCTACGTTCGCCCCCCCACGCGCACGATCTACATCGTCGAGGCGAACAGCCAGCCGAAGGGCGGCGGGCTGTACTGGCAGCGCGCGTGGAGCAAGCCGTTCAGGGTCGTCCCCGGCCGCTGACCTGCGTGTAAGTCGGAGCGACTCGGGCAGCATCCCGCCATGCCCGAGCCCGTGTTGAGCCCGCGCGACCTGCTCGCGGCGCGGTTGCGCCAGATGCTCTGGATCGAGCTCCGGCTCTCCGGAGAGGTGCTGCCCCGGCTGCTCGAGCTGGCGCACGCGACCGACCTGAAGCACGGCTTCGGGCGGCATCTCCTCGAGACGGAGAGCCACGTCTCGACGGTGCGCGGGATCCTCCGCGAGCTCGAGGCCCCTCATGAGCCGGAGGAGAGCCCCGCGTTCGAGGGGCTGGTCGAGGAGCACCGGCAGCTCCTCGAGCAGATCCCGGAGGACGACCGCCTCGTGCGCGATCTCGCGCACGCCGAGGCCGCGGCAGCGACCGAGCATCTCGAGACGGCGGCCTACGACTCGCTCGCGGGGCTCGCGGAGGCGCTCGGCGAGGAGGCGATCGCGCTCCGTCTGCGCGAGGTGATGGAGCAGGAGGAACTCGCGCTCGAGCTCGTCGGCCGCAGCCGGGCGAAGCTGCTCGCCGAGAAGGTCGAGAGCGAGCGGCTCTAGTTCTCGCCGTCCTCGTCCGCAGGCTCGCCGCGGATGTCGTCGGCGACCCGTTCCTTGAAGGGCTGCAGGCGCTCGAACAGCTCCTCCGGCGGCACCGCCTCCTCGGGCTCCCCGCCGAGCAGCCACGGGGCGGCGTCGACGGCCGTCTTCCACGCGACCTCCTCGACGGCCTCCGACGTGTTCTCCTCGCTCCCGGCCTCGAACGCCTCGACGGAGTCGAGGTACACGTTGGTGAAGTTGCCGCGCTGCTGCTCGTGGAAGGTGATTCGCGCGCGCCGACCCTCGGCCGCGAGCGCGTCGCGCGCGATCTGCTCCCGGAAGGTCGTGTATTCGCGTCCCTCGCCGTCGCGCAGGACGAAGCGCGTATTGCCCGACTGGGTCTTGAATGCCTTCACCTCGGCGACCTGGACGACGGATTCGGCCACGAATCGGATTGTTCCGCGCTCGGTCGGGCGCTAAGCCGGACCCGATTTACAGCGCCTTTACGCAACACGCAACACAATTCGTGTGCGGCCGGGAACAGGGGCCGTGGCCAACGCAATCGACATCAGGGGAGTCTGATGCGCAAGGTTCTGTTGATCCTTCTCGCCGTCGCCTCGCTGGCGGTGGCAGGGGCTGCGGCGGGCAGGGCGAGAACGGCCGCGGCCGCTTCGCAGACGGTGACGATCTCGAAGACGGGCTACAAGCCGACAGCCGTCTCGATCACGGTCGGCGACTCGGTGCTCTTCAGCAACGTCGACACGGTTGCGCACACGGTGAGCTTCAAGACGACGACGGGAATCCAGTGCGGCGTCAATGGCCAGCTCGTGATCCAGCCGGGGCAGAGCGCGAGCTGCACCTTCTCGACCGCCGGCAACTTCAGCTTCTCCGATCCGGCGAACAAGGGGAAGCAGTTCCGCGGCACGGTCAGCGTCGCTCCGCCTCTCGTGTCGGCCTTCGCCGCCAAGCCCAAGGCGGTCGTCTTCGGCGGCAAGCTGACCCTCGCCGGCACGCTCGCGAGCCAGCAGTCCGGCCAGTCACTGCAGGTCGTCGCCCAGCAGTGCGGCGCGACTGCGCCCGCAACGCTCGCCACGATCACCACCACGACCGGCGGTGCGTTCAGCTACGTGGCGCAGCCGCTGAAGCAGACGGCCTACTCGGTGAGGCTGAAGAACGCGACCAGCAGCGCCGTGACCGCCAGGGTCTTGCCGAAGCTGCAGCTGTCCAAGGTCGGGCGCCATCGCTACCGGGTGCGCGTCTCCGCGGCCGACACCTTTGCCGGGAAGCGCGCCAGCTTCCAGCGCTACCGGTCGGCGACCAAGCACTGGCGCGGCGTCAAGAGCGTGCTCCTGAAGGCGAGCACCACCGGTGTGGCCCCGACGGTCTTCAGTTCGGCGACCTTCCGGTCGACCATCGCGGCGCGCCAGCGGGTGCGTGTCGTCATCACGCAGAAGGCGGTCGGCACCTGCTACGCGGCGTCGAAGAGCAACACGATCCGCAGCTGACGGTCAGGCGCGGCCGTAACGGGCGGCGCGGGCGGCGCTCGCAGGAGCAACGCCCGCGTCGACCAGCTGCTGTCGTGCCTCGCTCTCCTTCAGGACGAGGAGCAGCGCCCACACGAGCGCCGGGAGCATCGTGAACAGGCTCTCGACGAGCATCACCCCGCCGCCGGCCTTCTGGTCGGCCAGGTGGCTCAGCCCCCACAGCCCCGCGTCGTGCGTGTACGGCGCGTAGTAGACGTGGCTCGACCAGATGAAGACCTGCGAGAGGACGAGCATCACGAGCCACATCCCGAGCACGTAGGGGATCTTCCACGGAGCCGTGAACCACGCCGGCCCGGGGAGCGGCTCGATCAGCGCCGCCCACATCAGCATCCCGAACAGGACGAAGAGCGAGTGCTGGAGCGCGTGAACGGCGTTGTTCCGCAGCGCCGCCTCGAACAGCACCGGCAGGTGCCAGACGACGAAGTTCGCCGCCCACAGCGGCAGGGCGACGAGCGGATGCGCGAGCACGCGCAGCCGGTGGACGAAACGGACGCGCAGGAGCGGTCGTAGGAGCCGTCCGTCGAGCCCGAGCACGAGGAGGAGCGCGCCGACGTCGCCGAGCAGGAGGTGCTGGGCCATGTGTACCGAGAAGAGCCGCTCCTCGCCGATCGTGTCGATCGGAGTGGCGAGCGCGACGAAGATCGTGACCAGCCCTGCGCCGAACGCCACGAGGCGCGCCCGCGGCACCGGCCGGCCGCGGCGGGCGAGCGTCCGCGCCCGCCGCCAGTAGAGCGCGCCCACGAGCGCGAGCACCGAGATCTCCAGCGGGTCGAGGTTCCAGTCGTTCAAGCCGTCACTGTTTTTCGAGGGACGAGCTGGGGTACCCGTTTTCCGTCTTGGTTACGACTCGGGGGGCGAAGCGGCGCAGGGGACTCGCGGCGGCCGCGCTGTTGCTGCCGTGCGCGCTCGCGGGCTGCGGCGGCTCGCAGAACGCGCTCGCTCCGCACAGCCACCCGGCGACCGACATCGCGAACCTGTTCTGGGTGATGATGGCCGTCGCCTTCGGCGGCCTCGCGCTCGTCACCGGCCTGCTCGTCCTCGCCTGGTTCCGGCGTGGCCGGCGCGGGGTCACGGCCGACACCGACCCGGACGATCCGCACCCGGGGGAGAAGCCCTCGCTGTTCGTCGTCGTCGGCATGGGCGTGGTCTTCCCGCTCGCCGTGGTCGCCGCCCTGTTCATCGTGTCCAACGGGGCGATCATCAACGTCACCCAGGCTCCGGCGGCGTCCAGCACGGACCTGACCGTCCAGGCCATCGGCCATCAGTGGTACTGGGAGTTCCGGTATCCGGGGACGAAGGCGGTCACGGCGGACGAGCTGCACATTCCCGTCGGCACGCGGGTCAACCTCGTGGCGAAGACCGCGGACGTGATCCACAGCTTCTGGGTGCCGGAGCTGAACCGGAAGATCGACACGATCCCGCGCCAGGAGAACCGGATCCTCCTCTACGCGAACAAGCCCGGCGTCTACCGCGGCCAGTGTGCCGAGTACTGCGGGCTCCAGCACGCGCACATGGGGATGCTCGTCTTCGCCGAGCCGAAGGCGCAGTTCGAGGCATGGCTGAAGCGGCAGTCCCGACCCGCCGCCACGTCGGGGACGCCGCTCGAGCAACGCGGCCGGCGGGTCTTCGAGAACGGGCCCTGCGCGAGCTGCCACACGATCCGCGGCACGACCGCGAGCGGCTACGTCGGCCCGGACCTCACGCACCTCGCGAGCCGCACGACCCTCGGCGGCGTGACGATCCCGAACCGGCCGGACTACCTCGCCCGCTGGATCGTCGACTCCCAGCACTTCAAGCCCGGCAACGAGATGCCGGACCTGCAGCTGTCCCACACCCAGCTGCGCGCGCTCGTCGCCTACCTCGGGAGCCTCAAGTAGTGGCCACGGCCGTCTACGAGGAACGGCTCGAGCGGATGTGGCAGTCGCGCCCCGGCGTCCTGGGGTGGCTGATGACGACCGACCACAAGCGGATCGGCCTCCTCTACTTCTGGACGACGCTCGTGCTCTTCGCGGCGGGCGGCGCCGAGGCGCTGATCATGCGCACGCAGCTGGCCCAGCCGAACCAGCACGTCGTCGGCCCGAGCACCTACGACCAGCTCTTCACGATGCACGGGATCACGATGATCTTCTTCTTCATCATCCCGATGACGACGGGAGCGTTCGGGAACTACCTGCTCCCGCTGATGCTCGGCGCGCGGGACATGGCCTTCCCGCGGATGAACGCCCTGAGCTACTGGGTCTTCCTCGCCTCCGGGATCTTCATCTACACGAGCCTCTTCCTCGGCATCGCGCCGAATGCCGGCTGGTTCGACTACGTGCCGCTCGCGAACTCGACGTTCGACCCGGGGCACGCCATCGACTTCTACGGCCTCGGGATCATCTTCAACGGCATCTCGTCGAGCCTGACGGCCGCGAACTTCATCGTGACGATCCTCAAGATGCGGGCGCCCGGGATGTCCTTCAACCGGATGCCGCTGTTCTGCTTCGCCTTCCTCGCGGCGTCGTGGGGGCTCCTCTTCGCGCTCCCCTCGCTGACGGCGGACACGATCTTCCTCTTCCTCGACCGCAACGTCGGCACCCACTTCTTCGACGTGGCCAAGGGCGGGTCGGTGCTCCTCTGGCAGCACCTGTTCTGGATCTTCGGCCACCCCGAGGTCTACATCCTCATCGTCCCCGCCTTCGGGATCGCCACGGAGATCATCCCGGCCTTCACGCAGCGCCGTGTCGTCGCCTTCCCGCTCGTCGCCGTGGCCGAGCTCCTCGTGGTCTTCATCGGCTTCGGCGTCTGGGCGCACCACATGTTCGCCACGGGGATGCCCACGGTCACCGTCGTCTTCTTCGCGGCGGCGACCGCAGTGGTGGTGATCCCGTCCACGATCCAGGTCTTCGCGTGGTGCATGACCTTCGTCACCGGCAACGCGCGCTTCAAGACGCCGCTGCTCTTCATCGCCGGGTTCATCTTCATGTTCGTCGCCGGCGGGCTGACCGGGATCATGTTCCTCGCGGTGCCGTTCGATCAGCAGGTCACGGACACCTACTTCATCGTCGCGCACTTCCACTACATCATCTTCGGCGCCGCGGTCTTCCCGATCTTCGGCGGCATGTACTTCTGGTTCCCGAAGGTGACCGGGAAGCTCTACTTCGAGCTGCCGGGGCAGATCAGCTTCTGGATCATCTTCGTCGGGACGAACCTCCTCTTCTTCCCGATGCACATCGTCGGGCTCGAGGGGATGACCCGGCGCGTCTACACGTACCCGGCCGGGCTCGGCTGGGGGCCGAGCAACCTCGCGGAGACGATCGGCGCGTACATCACGACGGTCGGGATCGTCGTGCTGCTCGGGAACCTCGTCGTGAGCTACATCCGCGGCCTGCCGGCGGGGCCCGATCCCTGGCACGGGGCAACGCTCGAGTGGACGATCCCGTCGCCGCCGCCCGAGTACAACTTCGCGGTCATCCCGAAGGTCTCGAGCGCGTACGCCAACTGGGACCACGCCGACCGGATGGAGGACCGGCGCAAGCTCGCCGAGTCCGTGATGGTGCTCGAGGAGGGGCACGAGCAGCCGGTGAGCTCGCCCGTCGACGGCTGGTGGGCCGAGATCGTCGAGATGCCGCACGACTCGCCGTGGCCGATCCTGCTCGCGCTCGCGATGGCGCTCGTCTTCGTCCTGCTGCTCGTCCACCTGTGGGCGGGGGCCGTCTTCGGGCTGTCCGCGGTCGCACTCGCCCTGCTCGGCTGGCACGGCGAGGAGCCACAGGAGGCATGACGTGACGGACTACATCGCAGGCGGAGTCCCCGAGCCGCTCGTCCCGCGGACGACGGAGGCGCGGAACGGGCGCGAGGTCGCGGCGCTCGCCGGCCGCCGGCGCGAGCCGACCGTCGGGTGGTGGGGGATGGCGATGCTGATCGCGAGCGAGGTCACGCTCTTCGGCACCTTCATCGGCACCTACTACTACCTCCGCTTCTCGAATGCGCACTGGCCGCCGCCCGGGACGCCGGAGCCGCGGGTCGTCGTCCCGCTCATCCTCGTCGGGATCCTCGCCACGACGAGCCTGACGATGCAGCTCGCGGCGAACGCGGCGAAGCGCGGGCGGCTCTGGGCCACGCGGGCGTTCCTCCTGTGCGCCCTCGTCCCGCAGGTCGGCTACCTCGTCTACGAGGTGCACGACTACCTCGACCAGCTGCGGTACTCGACACCGCAGGACAACGCGTACGGCTCGATCTACTACACGCTGCTCGGCGCCGACCACGTCCACGTCGCGGTCGGGATCGTGCTCGTGATCTGGCTTCTCTGGAAGCTGCTGCGCGGCCTGACGATGTACCGCCTCAACGCCGTCCAGGGCGTCGCTCTCTACTGGCACGCCGTCAACCTCCTGACCCTGGTCGTGATCGGGGTCCTGCTCAGCGCGACGATATGAGCACGGGACGCGAGGTCATACCCGCCCGGCGCGAGACGCTCGTCGCGCCGTCGCCCGAGGAGCGCGTCGGCCGCTTCACGCTCCGGCAGCTCGGCGTCGTGCAGTGGATCGGCGTCGTCGTCGCGCCGCTCGCCTGGACCGGCCAGCACATCGTCGGCTACGGCGTCGGGCAGGCGCGCTGCGAGGTGGGCGTGGCCTGGAACCTCGGCTACGACACGTGGCAGCAGGCGCTCACCGCCGCGACCGTCCTCCTGATCCTCGTCTCCGAGGCCGCGGCGGTTCTCGTCGTCCTCGCCACGCGCGACACGAACTACGGCGACGGGCCGCCGGGCGACGGGCGCTGGGGGGGCCGGACGCCGTACGCGCGGCTCCACTTCTTCGCGACGACGGCGATGGTCGCGAACGTCCTCTTCCTCACGATCGTGCTCATGGACGGGCTGATCTCGACCTTCACCCCGCTGTGCGTCCAGTCCTGACCCTCATCGTCGTGGCCGCTGCGTCGTTGCTCGCGGCGGGGTCGGCGGGCGCGTCGGGGACGCCGAAGAAGCCGCTCGCCGTCTACGGCTACCACCTCTACGGCGAGTACTGCCTCGCCTGCCACGGCGCGAACGCGGGCGGGCGGCAGAACCAGACCTCGTCTTCGGCCGGCGCGGGGCCGGGCAGGGCGCAGGCGCAGCAGCGCGGGATCGCCCCGTCGCTGCACGGCGTCGGCGCCCTCGCGGCCGACTTCTATCTCCGCACCGGGTACATGCCGCTGCGCCACGTCGGGCTCCAGCCTCGCCGCGAGCCGCTCATCCTCAGCGACCACCAGATCCGCGCGCTCGTCGCGTACGTCGCCGGCCTCGGCGGGCCGCCGATCCCGAAGCCGAAGCCGTGGCTCGGGAACCTCTCGCAGGGGCAGTCGCTCTTCACCGAGCACTGCGGCGGCTGCCACCAGGTCGTGGCGCAGGGCGGCTACGTCACCGGCGCGCTGCCGCCGCCTCTCAAGGATGCGACGGAGCTCCAGGTCGCCGAGGCCGTGCGGGTCGGGCCGTACGTCATGCCGAAGTTCTCGCAGCGTTCGATCAGCAACCGGCAGCTCGACTCGATCATCCGTTACGTCGAGTTCACGAAGCGCCCGTCCAGTCCCGGCGGCTGGAACATCGGGCTCATCGGGCCTGTGCCCGAGGGGCTCGTGACCTGGTTCCTGGGGATCCCGG
>DASTZY010000099.1:0-3845 GCA_035764085.1 Gaiellaceae bacterium | reverse complement strand
TAGGCGGCGACGGACAGCCGCAGGAGATTCCTGTCGTCGTCGACGGGGATCTCGACCTTGTGGCGGGTGAAGAGCCGGTCGGAGAGGTCCGGATCCGGGCTCGGGAGCCCGACGGCGGCCATCTGGGCGAGCATCTGGTCGGGCGCGAGCGGTTCCGTCCCCAGGAGGTCGCAGAGCTCGCGGCGGGCCCGGCACGTGAGGTCGCGGCAGCGATCACGGACGCCGTCCCAGTCGCGCTCGGCCTGGAACTTGATCGCATCCGGCACCGTGAGCCAGGCGGCCGGATCGCGAGTGCCCTGGCGCTCGAGCCGCTCGGAGAAGGTTCGTCCCTCGGCGTAGCCCCAGCTGACGATCGCGCCGCCGACGCGGTCCTGGTGCTCGGGCCTAACGTGGAGGAACCCGGCGCCCTTCGGAGCGCAAAGCCATTTGTGCACGTTCCCGCTGTAGTAGTCGGCGTCGAGGGCCGCGATGTCGAGGGGCACGTGCGCCGGTGCGTGCGCGCCGTCGACGATCGTGACGAGATCCAGCGCGCGGGCGCGGGCGACGATCTCCTCCACCGGCAGGACGAGCCCGGTGGCCGACGTGACGTGGCTGACGTAGACCGCGCGCGTCCGTTCGTTCGCGCCGGCGAAGAGTGCGTCGGCGAGCTCGTCCGGGCCGGCGAGCGGGAGCGGGATCGTCGCGCGGACGTAGCGCGCCCCTGCGCGACGGCAGGCCTCGGCCCACGCGAGGTCGCAGGCGCCGTACTCGAGGTCGGTCGCGAGGACCTCGTCGCCCGGCCGGAGGTCGAGCGAACGGGCGGCGAGGTTGACACCCGTCGTCGCGTTCTGCACGAAGGCCAGATCCTTCGCCCGGCAGCCCACGTACTCCGCGAGCGCGGCCCGCGCACCGTCGAGCAGGTCGGGCGCCCGGCGCGCGAGAAAGTCGACCGGCTCGCGCTCGAGCTCGCGTTGCCAGGCCTGGTAGCGCTCGAAGACGGGCCGCGGGCAAGCGCCGAACGAGCCGTGGTTGAGGAACGCGACGTCGGGATCGAGCAGGAACTCGCGGCGCAGCTCGGCTGGGGAGGGCGGGGCGATGGCGTCTTTCTACTCCATCCCGAACCCCCACCCACCCGGGGACCGGTGAAGCGTGCCGCTTCACCGGTAACGAGTTCGTCCCGTCTCCGTCGTGAAAGGCCGGAAGTTCGGATTGCCGAGCAGCCGTGGTGTAGTGGACGCTTGTTGCCTGGGCGAAAACTCGCGCGGTCGGCGGTCAGCAGGCCAGCACGACCGGTTAGCGGGAGTGCATCGACCCGCAGTGGATCATCGTTGCGATCGCGGTCATTCTCGTCGCGGTCATCGCCTGGCGAGCGTCGGAACGACGCTGACCCTCCCGGCCTGACGCCAACGTCACGGCTTCGTCACAGAAGGCCGGCAATCCCGATTCGGCTGTCTCTTGCGGCCAGGTGCCTGGGGCGATTCCGTCCGCCCTTCCCCGTAGCTTGGCTGCACATGAACGACGGCACCTGGACACTCGCCGATTGCCCGCCGGCCGCTCAGGCTGAGCTCGTCCGAGAGCTCGGGATCTCGGCGCTGATGGCCGCCGTCCTCGTGCGGCGCGGCTACTCCGACCCGGCCGTGGCGCGCCGTTTCCTCGACGGCGAGCAACCTCCGCACGACCCGTTCCTCCTCGGCGACATGGAGGCCGCGTGCGCGCAGATTCGCGCCGCCGTCGCCCAGGGCCGCCGGATCTGCGTCCATGGTGACTACGACGTCGACGGCATCGCCGCCACCACTCTGGCCGTCTTCCTGCTGCGCGAGCTAGGGGGCGACGTCGCCTGGCATCTGCCGAGCCGCTTCGACGAGGGCTACGGCGTCCGCAGCGAGACGCTCGCCCGCCTCGCGGACGAAGGCTGCGGCCTCGTCCTCACCGTCGACTGCGGGATCACGGCCGCCGCCGAGGTGGCCAAGGCGAGGGAGCGCGGCCTCGACGTCGTCGTCACAGACCATCACCGCCCGGGAGACGCGCTGCCCGACTGTCCCATCGTGGCGACCCGTCCCTCCGCGTACCCGTTCCCCGAGCTCTGCGGCACGGGTGTCGTCTACAAGCTCGGACAGGCCCTCTTCGGCCTCGACTCCGAGGTTCCGCGTCGGCATCTGGACCTGGTGGCCCTCGCCACGATCGCCGACGTCGTCCCGCTCGTCGACGAGAACCGCTCGCTCGCGATCGCGGGCCTGCGCGCCCTCGCGCGCACGGCGAAGCCCGGGCTCCGCGCCCTCATGCAGAGCGCGGGCGTCGACCCGGCGGCAGTCGACGCCGGCGCCGTCGGCTTTCGCCTCGCCCCGCGCCTGAACGCGGCGGGACGGCTCGGCCACCCGCGCGAGGCGCTCGAGCTTCTGCTCACCGACGACGAGGCCGAGGCGCGCCGACTGGCCAACTCGCTCGAGGAGCTGAACCGCGAGCGGCAGGCGGTCGAGGCCCGCATCCTGCGCGAGGCGGTCGCCCGGGTCGAGTCGTGGCCGCCGGACCATCGTGCGCGGCACGCCTACGCCGTGGCCGGCGCGGACTGGCACGAAGGCGTGATCGGGATCGTCGCCTCGCGCCTGGTCGAGCGCTACCACCGCCCGGTCGTGCTCATCGCGGGCGCGGACGGCGACTGGAAGGGCTCAGGGAGGTCGATCCCCGCCTTCGACCTGCACGGCGCCCTCGGGGCGTGCGCCGCCCTCCTCGGCCGCTGGGGAGGTCACCGCGCCGCCGCGGGACTCTCGATCGCAGAGGAGAACGTCGAGGCCTTCGCCGAAGCGTTCGCCGAGCACGCCGCAGCCGAGCTCGCAGAGGAGGACCTCGAGCCCGTGACGGCGATCGACGCCGTGGTCGCCCGCGGCGCCGAGCTCTCTCTCGATCTCTGTACCGAGTTGGCCCGCCTCGCGCCGTTCGGGCTCGGGAATCCCGCGCCCAACCTGCTTGCACCCGGCTGCGGGCTCGCCGAGCTTGCGACCGTGGGCGACGGCAAGCATCTCCGCTTCCGCATCCGGCGTGAGGGCCGCGACGGCGGCAGCGCGATCGCATTCGGGCAGGGGCCGCGCATCGACGCGTTGCGTCCGGACGCGCTGTACGACGTCGCCTTCCGGCTCGAGGAGAACCGCTGGAACGGGACGGTCGCTCCGCAGCTCGTCGTTCGCCGCGTGTTCGCGACGGATCCTCGCTATCTCGAGCTGCGCCACTGGCTGGCGCAGGAGTGGCGGAAGCCAGAGGCGAGCCGCAGTCCGGATGCCTCGGCGATCTTCGCCGAGCTTGGGCTGGAGGACGGCGCCCGCCGAGACCTGCTCGAATCCGCCCGCTTCAGGGCGTTGCTGGTGGCGGAGCCGCTGGCCCGCGCCGCCTAGCGCGCGTTCAGGGAGAACGCGAGAGCGCGAGCGAGGCGAAGAATGGCGCGGCGTCTCCAATAGCTGCGAAAACCGGGCATGGAACGCGTCACTTCGATCATCTAAGGAGCGTTCCTTCCACGCGGATTCGCTCGGAAACCCCCGGAGTACACTGAAATGGTGACGACGCTCGAGGCAGGCGAGAGGCACGAGGAGCTCCTCGAAGGGCTGCTCGCGGAGCTTGCCGCCCAGCGCGCGGACGTCGACGTCGGGCTCGTCACCCGAGCCTTCCGCTTCGCCGCCACCGCGCACGAGGGACAGCAGCGCCGCTCGGGCGAGCCGTTCATCACCCACCCGGTCGGTGTCGCGTCGATCTGCGCGGGCCTGCGTCTCGACGAGCAGACGATCGCGGCCGCGCTTCTCCACGACGTCGTCGAGGACACCGGCGTCGAGCTCGACACGTTGCGCGAGGAGTTCGGCGACGAGATCGCCGCCCTCGTC
>DASTZY010000098.1:0-46103 GCA_035764085.1 Gaiellaceae bacterium | reverse complement strand
GTCGGCGCCGGGATGACCGGCGACATGGCGGCGAAGGGCATCCGCGACGCCGATCCCGACGGCTCCATCGCGCTCGTCGGCGAGGAGGTCGTGCCGCCGTACAAGCGCCCGCCGCTCACGAAGGGCCTGTGGAAGGGCGGGGACGAGTCGAAGATCTGGCGGAACGTCGAGCAGCACGGCGCCGAGCTCATCCTCGGCCGCCGCATCGTCTCGCTCGACCTCGCCGCGCACACGGCGACTGACGACACGGGCGAGGACTACGCATACGAGCGGCTCGTGCTCGCGACCGGCGGCTCGCCTCGCCGGCTCGGCGGCGACGACGGGCGCTACACGTACTACCGCACGCTCGAGGACTACCGGCGCGTGCGCGAGCAGAGCGAGGGCGGCGCGCGCTTCCTCGTAATCGGCGGCGGCTTCATCGGCTCCGAGATCGCCGCCGCGCTCCGCGCACAGGGCCGCGACGTGACGATGGTCTTCCCGGAGGAGGGCATCGGCTGGCGCACGTTCCCGCCCGAGCTGGCGCGCTTCGTCGCCGAGTACTACCGCGAGCAGGGCGTCGTGGTGAACGCGGAGACGATGTTCGAGTCCGCGGAGGGATACGACGCCGTCGTCGCCGGTCTCGGGATCATCCCGCGCACCGAGCTCGCGGAGGCCGCCGGCCTGCGCGTCGAGGACGGGATCGTCGTCGACGAGTACGGGCGCGTCGAGGGCCACGACGACGTCTTCGCAGCGGGCGACGTCGCGCGCTTCCCGATCGTCGCGCTCGGCAAGACGGGCCGCGTCGAGCACGAGGACCACGCGAACACGCACGGCCGCACCGTCGGCGCGAACGCCGGCGGCGCGAACGAGCGCTACGAGCACCTGCCGTTCTTCTACTCCGACCTGTTCGACCTGGGCTACGAGGCCGTCGGCGACCTCGATTCGCGCCAGGACACGGTCCAGCTCTGGCTCGAGCCGAACACGAAGGGGATCGTCGCCTACGTCGACGGAGACAAGCGGCCGCGTGGCTTCCTGCTCTGGAACGTCTGGGACAAGCTCGACCCCGCGCGCGAGCTCATTCGCGCAGGCGCGCCGGTCGACGAGGAGACGCTACGTGGGCTCGCAGGCTGAGCTGCGCGCCGCCATGTCGCGGTCGCGGTCGGTGACGCCGCCTTCGGAGTGCGTCGACCACCGGAGCGTCACGCGTCGGTACCGGATGTCGATGTCGGGGTGGTGGTTCTCGCGCTCTGCGAGCTCGGCCACGCATTCGACGAACGCGATCGCGGCCGGGAAGCTCTCGAGCTCGAACTCGCGCACGAGCGCCGCGTCCTCCTCACGCCAGCCGTCTGGAGTGCTCATGCGGCTGACTATGCCGGATCGCAAGCCCCGCCAGGGGATCGAACTCGTCTGCGAGTACGCGTTCCGGCCCGCCGCGCACCTGCTCGCGCGCGCTCTGCGACCTCTCCGCGTGCCCCCGCCCGCCGTCGTCCTCGCGGCGACGTGCGTCGGTCTCGTCGCGGCGGGGGCGATCGGGTCGGGCCACTTGATCGCGGCGGCGCTGTTCCTGCAGCTGAAGACGCTGCTCGACAACGCCGACGGCCAGCTCGCACGCCTCACGGGGCGCACGAGCGCATTCGGCCGCTACCTCGATTCGGAGGTCGACCTGCTGGTCAACGTGGCGCTCTTCGCCGCGCTCGGCTGGACGACCGGACGGCCGGCGCTCGCCGTCGTGGGATTCGTCGCCCTCACGAGCGTGCTCAGCCTCAACTTCAACGTCGAGCGGCTGTCCCGGGAGGCCACGACGGAGCCCGAGCCCGCGGTGGAAGGCCGAGCCACGTCGTTCCTGCACCGGATCTACGGCGGCGTCTACGCGCCGCAGGACCGTTTCGCCGAGGCGCTCGTCGCCCGCCGGCCGGCGCTCACCGGCTCGACCGCCGTCTCGCTCCTCGCGAACCTCGGCATGTCCACGCAGCTCGCTGCGTTCGGACTCCTGATCTCGCTGGGGCACCCGATTGCCTTCGCCTGGGTCGCCCTCGGGGAGATCGCCGTCATCGCGCTCGCGCTCCTGCCGCGGCGCATGCCCAGCAGACAGGAGGAGATCGCGTGAGCAGCAATGGGCGTAGGCTCGACGGAGCCCAGCAAGTAGCGGAGGCACTGGCGTTGCCAGTGTCCGAGCGGAAGAACGTCTTCGAGCTTCCCGCCCACGCCGAGGAGGGCGCACGTGAGCTCACGTCCGCGGACTGGGCGCACCTCGAGCGCAACGCGGCCGAGATCCTCGAGGCGTTCGGCCTCGATCTCGACACCCCGGGCACGCGCGACACGCCCCGGCGGTTCCTCCGGGCGCTCTACGACGCGACGGCGGGCTACGACGGCGATCCGAAGCTGCGGACCCTGTTCCCGACGGAGCGGCCCGAGGGCGTCGACGGGCGCCACGCCCAGATCGTGGAGGGTCCGATCGGCTTCTACGCCCTCTGCGAGCACCACGCGCTCCCCTTCCACGGCCGCGCGTACGTCGGCTACGTCGCCGGCGACGAGATCCTCGGCATCTCGAAGCTGACGCGGCTCGTGCGGCTCTATGCGCGCCGCTTCACCGTGCAGGAGCGACTCGCCGAGGAGATCGCAGACGGGCTCCGCGAGCTGGCGGGCGCGCGCGGCGTGGCGGTGAAGCTGGAGGCGGCGCACATGTGCACCGCGATGCGGGGCGTCGAGGAGGACGGCTCGCAGACGGTCACGACCGTCTGGCGCGGCCTGTTCGACGAGGACGTGTCCCTGCGCTCCGAGTTCCTTACGCTGACGAGGTGATCGAAGCGTTCACGGTCCTCGCCGAAGACGGGGACCTGCCGCGGTGGGACGTGCCGGACGCGCTCGCCGAGCTGTACGGCGGCGCGATCGGCCTCGACGAGCCGTGCGTCGTCGCGAACTTCGTCGAGTCTCTCGACGGCGTCGTGGCGGTGCCGAGGCTGCCGCGCTCGGCCGCCGTCATCGGCGACGAGAGCAAGGCGGACAGCTTCATGCTGGCCCTCCTGCGTGCCTGTGCCGACGCCGTCGTGGTCGGCTCGGGGACGCTCCTCGCCTCGCCGAACGGGACGTGGCGGACCGACCGCGCCTATCCGCCTGCCGCGGCGGCGCTCGCCGAGCTGCGGGCCGCCCGCGGCAGGCCCGAGCAGCCGCTGCTCGTCGTGGTCACCGCCGGCGGCTCGTTCGATCCGGCGCATCCGGTGCTCGAGACCCGGGCGCTCGTGCTCACGACGGAGGCCGCGGCGGACGGCCTGCGGGCCTCCGTTCCCGAGGCGACGGAGGTCGTCGCGGTGAACGGCGGCGACAGCGTCGACCTCGCGCTCGCCCTGGACCTCCTGCGCGAGCGCGGCCACCCGGTGGTCCTTGCGGAGGCCGGCCCGTCGATGTTCGGCTCCCTCCTCGCGTCACGTCTCGTCGACGAGCTCTTCCTCACGGTCTCGCCGGTCCTGGCCGGCCGCGCAGCCGCGTCGGTGCGCCTCGGCCTCGTCGAGGGAGTCGAGCTGCTCCCGGACACCCGCGTCGCGGGCCGGCTCCGCTCGGTGCGAACCAACGGCTCGCACCTCTTCCTGCGCTACGGCTTTCGCTAGGCCTGGCGGTTGAGCTGCCGGTAGAGGCGGTCGATGAGCGCGGGCATCGCCTCGAGCCGCTCGGTGATCATGCGGAGGCGGTACTCGCGGAAGTGCTCCGGCTCGACCTCGAGGGCCTTGGCGAGCGCGGCCACGACGTCGTTCGACGGCACCGGCCGGTTCCCGTGCACGAGGTGGTTGAGATAGCCGGCGGAGAGCCCGGTGCGCGCAGCGAGCTGGCGGTACGTGACGCCCAGCTCGTCCATCAGCCGCTGGACGGTCTCGCCGAATCCCTCCTCGCTGAACCGCCGACGCTTCGCCACCCCTAGACCTCCTTGCCGAGCTCGGCAACATCTAATCGCTTCTCGGCTCCGCTTGCGCGGTCGCGCACGTCGACCCTGCCGTCCTCGAGGCTCTTCCGCCCCGCCGTGACGCGGATCGGGCAGCCGATCAGGTCGGCGTCGGCGAACTTCTCCCCCGCCCGCTGGTCACGGTCGTCGAGGAGGACGTCGAGCCCTGCGGCCGACAGCGCCTCGGCCGCCTGGAGGGCGATCTCCTCGGCACCGGGCAGCGCCACGACGTGCGCGTCGTACGGCGCGAGCGCCCCGGGCCAGACGATCCCGTTCCCGTCGTGGCGCTGCTCGACCGCCGCAGCCATGATCCGCGCCGGCCCGATCCCGTAGCTGCCCATGACCAGCGGCTTCTCCCTCCCGTCCTCGTCGAGAAACTTCGCGCCGAGCGGGTCCGAGTAACGACTGCCGAGCTTGAAGATGTGCCCGACCTCGATCGCGGTCTGGAACCGGAGGGCGCCGCCGCAGGTCGGACAGGTGTCGGTGGCCGCCGATTCACGCAGGTCGGCCCACTCGGGCTCGTAGTCACGCCCGGCCTGCACGCCGCGCAGGTGGCGCCCGTCGCGGTTCGCGCCGGCGACGAACTGGCCGTCCCGTAGCGCAAGGTCCGCGACGATGCGGCCCTCGAACCCGACCGGGCCGAGGGAGCCTCCCGAGGCGCCGAAGGCCTCCCGGATCGCGTCTTCTCCCGCGGGCCAGACGGGCTCCCCCAGCGCGGCGGCGAGCTTTGCCTCCTCGAGCCGATCGTCGCCGCGGACGAGCGCGAGGACGACGGTGCCGTCCTGGGTCACGTGCGGCATGGCCTTCGACGTGGCGGCGGCGTCGATGCCGAGGAGCTCGGCGAGACCGTCGATGGTCGTCACGCCCGGGGTCTCGATCTCCTCCGGTGCCTCCAGGGGCTCGGGGAAGACCGTCGGGCGCGGCGTGGTGGTCGCCACCTCGATGTCCGCCGCGAAGTCGCCGTTCTCGCACGTGACGAGCGTGTTCTCGCCGGCACCGGCCGCGGCGAGAAAGTCGCGCGACTCGGAGCCGCCCATCATTCCCGGCTCCGCGGGGACGTCGTGCGTGACCAGCCCGCAGCGCTCGAAGATGCGGGTGTACGCACCGCGCTGCTTCCGGAACGACTCGGTGAGCCCGGCCTCGTCGCGGTCGAACGAGTACGCGTCCTTCATGACGAACTCGCGGAGCCGGATCAGCCCCTTGCCCGGCCGGGGCTCGTCCCTCTCCTTGAGCCCGAAGTGGTAGAGCATCTGCGGCAGCTGCCGGTAGCTCTGGAGCTCGCGCGCGTGGAAGGTCGCCGTCTCCTCGTGCGTCAACGGGAGGACGTAGTCGGCGCCCTTCCGGTCCTTGAGCCGGAACAGCTCCTCGATGAAGTCGCGCTTCGTCTGCTCCCAGAGCTCGACGGGTGTGAGGAGGGGCATCAGCATCTCCTGGCACCCGATCGCGTCCATCTCCTCGCGGACGATCTGCACGACCTTCTGATGGACGCGCCAGCCCAGCGGCAGGTACGTCCACACGCCGGCGGCGACCTGGCGGATGAAGCCGCCGCGCACGAGCAGCTTGTGCGAAACGGCCTCCGCGTCGGCGGGCGGCTCGCGCAGCGTCGGGAGGAAGAGCTGTGAGGCTCGGGCGATCATCGGCGTTGTCGCCCTAGGCTATTCGAGCGGGATCAGGGACGCCTCGGCCATGGCCAGCGCGGCCGGCTTGGCCATCTTGAGGCGCTTCGGGCGGTGCATCCCGTCGGCGATCCACCTGTCGATCTCGTGGAACAGCTCGTCGATCAAGATGTCGGAGCCGACCTTCTTCAGCACACGGCCGTGGGCGTAGATGAAGCCGACGTCGCGACCGCCCGCGATCCCGAAGTCCGCGTCGCCGGACTCGCCGGGGCCGTTGACGGCGCAGCCGAGCACCGCCACCTCGAAGTGCTGCGGGTACTCCTGCAGGCGAAGCTCGACCTCCTCGGCCAGCGTATGCACGCCGACGTTGTCGCGTCCGCAGCTCGGGCAGGCGATCATCACCGGCCCCCGCTCGCGCAGCCCGAGAGCCTTGAGGATCTCGTACGCCGTCTTCGGCTCCTCGACGGGGTCGGAGGAGAGCGAGACGCGGATCGTGTCGCCGATTCCCTCGGCAAGGAGGGTGCCGATCCCGACGGCGCTCTTGATCGAGCCGGCGAAGACCGTCCCGGCCTCCGTGACGCCGAGGTGGAGCGGGTAGTCGACCTTCTCCGAGAGCAGGCGGTAGGCGCGGATCATCGTCGGCACGTGGCTCGACTTGACCGAGATCTTGAAGTCGTAGAAGTCGAGGCTCTCGAGTAGCCGCACCTCCTCCAGCGCGGCCTCGACGAGCGCCTCGGCCTGATCCTTCTGCGCCAGCTCCTCGAGGTGCTTCGGCAGCGAGCCGGAGTTCGCGCCGATCCGCATCGGGATCCCCTTGGCCTTGGCGGCGCGGACGACCTCGGCGACCTTGTCCGAGCCGCCGATGTTGCCGGGATTGATCCGGACGGCTGCGACACCCTGGTCGATTGCCTTCAGGGCGAGGCTCGCGTTGAAATGGATGTCGGCGATGATCGGGACCGGCGAGAAGCGGACGATCTTCGAGAGCGCCTCCGCGTCCTCCGTCTTCGGCACCGCGACGCGGACGATCTCGCAGCCCGCGCTCGCGAGCGCGGCGACCTGCGCGGTCGTCGCCTCGACGTCGTGCGTCTTCGTCGTGGTCATCGACTGCACGACGACGGGCGCGCCGCCGCCGATCTTGACGCCGCCGACCGTGATCTGACGCTTGCTCGCCATCCGCGAACTCAGTCTAGCCAGGCCGCTTTCCGGCTACTCGTGCCCTTCAACGGACGCTGAGGCTAGTGCGGCGTCGTGCCCGAGATGTCGTTCGACAGCGCGATCACGAACACGAGCGCGAGCAGCGCGATCCCCACCACGGACACCCGCTCGTAGACCTCGCGGCGAAGCGCGCGCCGCCGGAAGCCCTCGATCAGGGAGAAGAGGATGTGACCGCCGTCGAGCGGCAGCAGCGGCAGCAGGTTGATCAGCGCGAGCGACATGCTGACGAAGGCCAGGATCTCCAGGTACCAGGTCAGGCCGATCTGCAGCTGGGCGTGCAGCGTGCGGCTGACCCCGACGGCACTCGAGAGCTGGCCGCGCCCGTGGCTCGAGAACAGTCCCGAGAGCCCGGAGGCGGTTCCGGTCACGACGCTCCACAGGTCCGACCCCGCCCGGCCGGCGGCCTTCCCCGTCGTGTAGTGGACGAGTCGCGGCGCCGGCGAGAAGCCGAAGACCCAGTGGCCGTCGCGGAGGACGGTCGGTCGCGGGCCGATCGTCAGGGTTCGTCCGTCGCGGACGACGGCAAGCGTCACCGGCCCGCCGCGGCTCGACCTGATGAGATGCGAGACCGCGCCGAAGGTATGCGTCGTGTGGCCGTTCACGGCCACGATCCGATCGCCGTCCTGCAGGCCTGCGGCGGCCGCGGGTGTGCCGCCTGCGACGGCGTCGACCTTGGTCGTGTAGTGGGGAGAGGGCCCTCCGCTGACGGCGAAGACGACGAACAGGAGCACGAACGCGATGGCGACGTTCGCCAGCGGCCCGGCGGCGATCACGGTCACCCGCCTCCAGGTCGAGGCCCGCCAGTAGGCGTCGGGCGCCGTCCCCTCCTCGACGTCCCGCAACGCGCGCTGCGCCGAGCGCCTCGCGCCCGGGGACAGCTGCGCAGCCGTGAGCTCGCGCTCCAGCTCCGGATACGCACGCCGCGCCGCCTCGTAGTCCTCGACCTCGAGCGCTCGCCGGACGGCCCCGACGGACGCCGCCAGGCCCGGCTGCTCGCGGATCGCCGGCTCGACGAACACCTGCAGGTCGCGGGCAGCTGGCCGATGCATGCCCGGGATCCGGACGAGGCCGCCGAGCGGGATCGTCCCGATCCCGTACTCGATCCCCTTGCGCCGGACCTTGACGAGCGCCGGCGGGAAGCCGATGTAGAAGCTCCGCGGCCGCATGCCCACGGCGATCGCGGCCGAGAAATGTCCCAGCTCGTGCAGGAAGACGAGCAGCACGAGCCCGCCGATCACGACCAGCCAGGTCATGCCGCCGCCAGCGCCCCTTCCGCGAGTGCGCGCGCCGCGCGATCCGCCTCGACGAGGTCGTCCAGGTCGCGGGCCGCTTCCGTCTCCGCCGCTGCGAGCGTTTCCCCCACGACCTCCGGGATCCCGAGGAACGGCAGCCGCCCGGCGAGGAAGGCGGCGACCGCCACCTCGTTCGCGGCGTTGTAGACGCACGGCGCGCTTCCGCCCTCGCCCCCGGCCGCGCGGGCCAGCGACAGCATCGGGAAGGTGTCCATGTCCGGCGGCGAGAACTCGAGCGTCAGCGACGTGAGGTCGAGCGGCGGCAGAGGCGTCGCGGCCCGCTCCGGGTACGTGAGGGCGTACGAGATCGGCACGCGCATGTCGGGGTAGCCGAGATGCGCGAGCGAGGCGCCGTCGCGGAAGCGGACGAGCGCATGGACGATCGACGTCGGCTGGATCGCGACCTCGATGCGGTCGTATGGAAGGCCGAACAGATAGTGCGCCTCGATCACCTCGAGCCCCTTGTTCGCCAGCGTCGCCGAGTCCACGGTGATCTTCGGGCCCATGCGCCAGGTCGGATGTGCGAGCGCCTGCTCGGGCGTGACGTCCTCGAGCTCGCTGCGCGTGCGGCCGCGGAAGGGACCGCCGGAACCGGTGATCACGAGCGTGGCTACCTGCTCCGGCTCGCGCCCTTCGAGGCACTGGAAGAGCGCCGAGTGCTCGCTGTCCACCGGCAGGATCCGGCCGCGGCCGCGCTCCTGCGCAGCGAGCGCGAGGTCGCCGGCCGCGACGAGGCTCTCCTTGTTCGCGAGCGCGAGGTCGACGCCGTGCTCGAGCGCCCAGAGCGTTGCGTGCACGCCCGCGAAGCCGACGACGGCGTTGAGGACGACGTCGGGCTGCGCCCGCTCGAGGAGCTCGGTCAGGTCGCCGCCGACCTCCTTCAGCGGCGCGTCGACGTCGTCGAGCGGCGTCGAGCCGGACGCCGCGGCACAGAGCTCGAGCTCCGGGTGGGCCTCGACGATCTCGACGGCCTGGCGGCCGATCGACCCCGTTGCCCCGAGCAGCGCGACCCGCTTCACCCGCCAAGTGTAGGGAGTCAGTGGTACCCGAACGAAATCACGAGGTAGTACGCGGCCGGCGCGGCGAAGAGGAGCGCGTCGACCCGGTCGAGCACGCCGCCGTGGCCGCCGAGGAGACGCCCCGTGTCCTTGACCTCGAGATCCCGCTTCAGCGCCGACTCGAAGAGGTCCCCCAGCACGGCGGCGACCACGACGACGACCCCGAGCACGATCGCCTCCCAGACGGTCAGGTACTTGTCGCGCGTGTCGTAGAGCGCGATGAACGAGACGAAGACGCCCGCGACCGCGCCGCCCAGGAGCCCCTCCCAGGTCTTCTTCGGCGAGAGCCGCGGTGCGAGGCGGTGGCGGCCGGCAAGGCGGCCCGTCAGATAGGCGAGCGTGTCGGCGGCGAACACCGTGAGCACGACCGCGAACGCGATCAACCGGCCTTCGCTGTGCATCCCGCGCAGCAGGAGGACGAAGCCCAGCCCCAGCCCGATCCAGGCCGAGCCCAGGACCGTCGAGCCGAGCGCGGCCGTCGTGGGTGCGCGGGTGCTCGAGAGCGCGTGCAACACGAAGCCCAGCAGGAAGGTCGTGAGGAAGCCCGCCAGCAGCCACTCGAGCCCGCCGATCTCGGCGCCGACGAGCGCGACGATCACGCCGCCGTACACCGCGGGCGCCAGCGGGCGCAGCGGCCGCGCCGTGGTCACGAACTCGTGCACGCCGACGAACGCGGCGACGGCGACGAGCGCGAACAGCCACCACCCGCCGAGCCAGAGCATGCCCAGCACGAGCGGCAGGCCGACCGCCGCGACCACGAGCCGCGAAGTGAGGTTGCTCATCGCCCGCCGAATCTACGGCGTCGGCTCGCGTACTCCTCGATCGCCGTTCGCAGCTCGTCGGGCCCGAAGTCCGGCCACAGCGTGTCGGTGAAGACGTACTCGGCGTACGCGGACTGCCAGAGGAGGAAGTTCGAGATGCGGCGCTCGCCCGAGGTACGTATCACGAGGTCGGGATCGGGCATCTCCGGCTCGTAGAGACACGCGGCGAGCGCGGCCTCGTCGACGTCGTCCGGTTCGCTGCCGCTCTCGAGCAGCCGGCGCGCGGCGTCCACG
Organism: Gaiellaceae bacterium; assembly: GCA_035764085.1. GTDB lineage: Bacteria > Actinomycetota > Thermoleophilia > Gaiellales > Gaiellaceae > Palsa-739. The sequence continues at coordinate 35,954 of DASTZY010000098.1, read as the reverse complement.
AGCTCGGCGCGGCCGCCGTAGTCGAAGGCGATCCAGAGCTGCAGCTTCGAGCGGTCCGCGGTCGCCGTCTCGAGCTCGTCCATCTTGGTTCGCAGCCAGTCCGGCGCGCGGTCGCGGCGGCCGAGGAACCGGCAGCGCACGCCCTGGGCGGCGAGATCCTCGAGCTCGCGGTCGATCGTCTCGCCGAAGATCCCCATCAGCGCCGAGACCTCCTCGGCGCCGCGACTCCAGTTCTCGGTGGAGAACGCATAGACCGCGAGCGACTCGATCCCGAGGTCGATCGCCGTCTCGACGACCGGCCGCAGCGCACGCGAGCCGGCGCGGTGGCCGTCGGCGACGGAGACGTCGTGCTCCGCCGCCCAGCGCCCGTTGCCGTCCATGATGATCGCCACCGCGTGGGCGGCCTCGGGAAGGTGCTCCTCGGGAGTGACGTCGGTGCCGGTGCCGGGGACGGAGGTCACTAGACCTCCATGACTTCGGCTTCCTTGTGCTTCAGGAGCTCGTCGATCTGCTTCGTGTGCTCGTCGGTGAGCTCCTGCACGCGGCCCTCCGCCCGGTGCTCGTCGTCGGCGCCGACCTCGCCCTTGTCGACGAGCTCCTTCAGGTGGCGCATCGCGTCGCGCCGGATCTCGCGCACGGCGACCTTGTGGTCTTCCGCCATGTTGCGCACGACCTTCACGAGCTCCTTGCGCCGCTCCTCGGTCAGCTGGGGGATCGGCAGCCGGATCAGCTTGCCGTCGTTCGACGGCGTCAGGCCGAGGTCCGACTCCTGGATCGCCTTCTCGATCGCCCGGATCGAGCCCGGGTCGAACGGCTGCACCGTGAGCATGCGCGGCTCGGGGACGTTGATCGTCGAGAGCTGGCGCAGCGGCGTTTGCGTTCCGTAGTAGTCGACCTCGATCCGGTCGAGGAGCGACGCCGAGGCGCGTCCCGTACGGACGGTCGAGAACTCCGACCGCGCGTGCTCGACCGATTTGGCCATCCGGTCGCGGGCGCCGTTGACCAGCTCTTCTGCTGTCGCCATCGTCAGCTCTCCTTTTTCTCCGTCGCGATGATGGTCCCGACCTCCTCGCCGGCCACGACGCGCGCGACGTTGCCCTCGGCGAGCTCGAAGACGTGGATCGTGAGGCGGTTGTCCATGCAGAGCGAGAGCGCAGTGGTGTCCATCACCTTGAGCCCTCGCTCGATCGCCTCGAGATGCGTGATCCGCGGGAGGAACTCGGCGTCGGAGACGCGCCGCGGGTCGCCGTCGTACACGCCCTTGACGCCGTGCTTCGCCATCAGGATCGCGTCGGCACCCATCTCGAGCGCCCGCAGCGCCGCCGCCGTGTCCGTGGTGAAAAACGGGTTCCCGGTCCCTGCCGCGAAGATGACGACGCGACCCTTCTCGAGGTGCCGGATGGCGCGGCGCCGGATGTACGGCTCCGCCACCTCCGAGACCTCGAGCGCGGACATGACCCGCGTGTCGGCGCCCTCCCGCTCGAGCGCGTCCTGCAGGGCGAGCGCGTTGAGGAGCGTGGCCAGCATCCCCGCGTAGTCGGCGGTCGCTCGGTCCATGCCGCTCTCCGCCGCCGCTGCGAGGCCGCGGTAGAAGTTGCCGCCGCCCACGACGAGGGCGACGTCCACCCCTTCGCCCCGGATACCGGCGACCTCCCGCGCGAGCGCCCGCGTCACGCCCGGGTCGATGCCGTATTCGCGCTCCCCCATCAGCGCCTCGCCTGAGAGCTTGAGCAGGACGCGATGGAAGACGGGCGCCCGGCCCATGCCGGTCTCCGTGGTCTCCGGCTGTGCGCTCATCCCGCGAGGGAGAAGCGCTGGAACTCGAGCACCTCGGCTCCGGCGTCGGCGAGCACCTTGCCCACGGTCTGAGAGCCGTCGTGGATCCAGGGCTGGTCGGCGAGCACGCCGCCGCGCTCGGCGAAGAAGCGCTTGTCGAGCATGCCGGTGACGATCTTCTCACGCGCCTGCTCCGGCTTCGACTGCACCTCGTCGGAGTTGAGGTAGATCTCCCGCTCCGCAGCGACCAGGTCCTCCGGGACGTCCTCGCGGCCGATCCAGCGCGGGTCCGACCACGAGACGTGCATTGCGAGGTTGCGCGCGAGCTCGTCGTCGCCGCCGCGCAGATGCAGAAGCACGCCGAGCTTGTTCGCGGGCGGGTGGACGTAGGCGCCGAGGCGCCCGCCGTCGACCACCTCGAAGCGCGCGGCGCCGGCGATCGCGATGTTCTCGCCGAGCTTGCCCGAGAGCTCGGTCCGCTCCTCGTCGAGCTTCGAGACGGCGTCGACTCCCTCCGCCTCGACGAGCTCGAGCGCCTTCTTGCCGAACGCCTGGAACTCCTCGTTCTTCGAGACCGGCTCGGTCTCGCAGCCGACGGCGACCATCGTCCCGCGGGAGCCGTCGTCGGCCAGGCGGTAGCCCACGAGACCTTCGGTCGTCGCGCGGTCGGCGCGCTTGGCGGCGTTCGCCATGCCCTTCTCGCGGAGGAGGACGACGGCCGCCTCCATGTCGCCGTTCGTGTCCTGGAGGGCGCGCTTGCAGTCCATCATCCCCGCGCCCGTGCGCTCCCGGAGCTCGCGGACGAGCGCGGCCGAGATCTCCGCCGCCATCAGGCTCCCTCCTCCGTGCTTCCACGCGTGGGGTCGCCGAGCGCCGCCTCCGAGGCCTTCGTGACCTCTGCGCCTTCCTTGGCCGGGTCCTCGCCGGTCGGCACCGGTACCGACTCTCCCTCGGTGACCGGCTCGACCTGCTCGCCGGGCGAGACGTTCTCGACGTCGCCCTGCGGGACGCTCTCCTCCGCGGCGGGCGGGGCCGCCTCCGGCTGGGCGGCCTGCTGCTGCAGCTCCTGCGCCGAGACCTTCTGCTTGCCGTCCGAGACCGCCTCGGCGAGCGAGTGCACGACGAGGTTGCACGAGCGGATCGCGTCGTCGTTGCCGGGGATCACGTAGTCGGCCTCGTCGGGATCGCAGTTCGTGTCGACGAGCGCGACGACCGGGATCCCGAGCCGCCGGGCCTCGCGAACGGCGAGCGCTTCCTTCTTCAGGTCGACGATCACCACCGCGTCGGGCTGCCGGCGCATGTCGGCGACTCCGCCGAGGTTCTGCTCCAGCTTCTCGAGCTCGCCGGCCATCGCGATGCGCTCCTTCGCGGGGAGGAGGTCGAGCTGGTCCTCGTCGCGCAGGCGGCGCATCTCGTGGAGCCGGTCGATCCGGTCGGCCATCGTGCGCCAGTTCGTGAGGAGGCCGCCGAGCCAGCGATGGTTGACGTACGGCATGCCGACGCGCTTCGCCTCGTTCTCGACGGCGTCCTGCGCCTGCTTCTTCGTGCCGACGAAGAGGACGGTGCCGCCGCGCTCGGCGACGTTGCGCAGGAACGCGCGCGCCTCGTCCAGCCTCTCCGCGGTCTGGGTGAGGTCGATGATGTAGATGCCGCCGCGCTCGGCGAAGATGAAGCGGCGCATCTTGGGGTTCCAGCGCCGCGTCTGGTGGCCGAAGTGGACTCCGGCCTCCAGCAGGTCGCGCATGGAGACTGCGCCCGCACCTGTCGAGACTGCCATGCAAGAGCTCCTTCCGGATTCGTTTGTGGTTCGTGCGCCGGCGGATCCGGGACGCACCTCCCGCAACGAGAGGCACACGCGCCGCGGCTGGGCCGCCGGGGAGTGGGAACAAGGGACGCGGGAAGGTTAGCGCCGGGCCGCTTCGAGCGCGGCGGCGAGGTCGGGCGGCAGCGGCGCCGAGACGTCCACGGCGGCGCCCGTCACCGGATGCGTGAAGGCGAGGCGCGTCGCGTGGAGGAACTGCCGCTCGAGGCCGAGGTCGTGCGCGACCCCGTACACGGGGTCGCCCGCCACCGGCAGGTCGATCGCCGCGAGGTGGACGCGGATCTGGTGCGTGCGGCCCGTCTCGAGCCGCACGCGCAGGAGCGCGTGGCGCGCGAGCAGCTCCTCGAGTTCGAAGTGCGTCACTGCCGCGCGAGGCGTGTCCGTGTCGAGCGAGTGGCGGAGCCGGTCGCGCCGGTCGCGCCCGATCGGTGCGTCGATCCTCCCGCTGCGCGACCGCGGTCGCCCCACGACGAGAGCCAGGTACTCGCGCGTGATCTCCCGGCGGCGCACGAGTCGCTGCAGCCGAGCGTAGGTCTCCGGCGAGCGGGCGACGACGAGCAGGCCGGACGTGTCGCGGTCGATCCGGTGGACGATGCCCGGGCGGCCCTCCTCCCCACCCGCGGCGCCCGCGGCGGCGAGCGCGTGCGCGAGCGTGCCGCCGGCGTGGCCCGGCGCCGGGTGCACCACGACGCCGGCGGGCTTGTCGACCACGAGCAGGTGCTCGTCCGCGTAGGCGATCGTGAGCTCGGGCGGCGGGACCGTCGGCCCCGCGTCGTCCGCCGCCTGCGGCCGGATCTCGATCTCCTCCCCGCCCGCGAGCTTGTGGCTCTTGCCCCGGGGTTGTCCGTCGACGAGCACCGCGCCGGCCGCAAGCAGGCGCTCCGCGGCTGCCCGCGAGCCGATCTCCGGGAGCCCCGCGAGATAGCGGTCGAGGCGCTCTCCAGCGGTCTCGGACGGGACGACGAGCCGGTTCAGTGCTTCGGCGAGCGCGGCTCCCGCTCGGCGAGCACGAGCGCGACGAGCAGGATCGCGACCCCGATGACGATGAAGCTGTCCGCGAGGTTGAACGCCGGCCAGTAGCGGAAGTCGAGGAAGTCGGTGACGAAGCCGAGCCGGACGCGGTCGGCGAGGTTCGAGACGCTGCCGCCGATGACGAGCCCGAGCGCGACGGGCAGGACCGGATGGCGGGCGCCGGAGCGCGCGAAGTAGGCGAGCATCCAGGCGATCGCGATCGTGGTCACGACGATCACGGCGGCCGTCGCGTTCGAGAAGAGGCCGAAGGCGATGCCGGAGTTCTCGACGTGCCTGATCGTGAACGGCCCGACGACGTGCACTCCCTCGCCGAGGGCGAGATTGGCGGAGACGAGGTGCTTCGTGAGCTGGTCGGCGACGACGGCGGCGAGGGCGATCGCGCCGAGCGCGAGCCACAGCGCCGGGGTGGCAGCGAACGAACGGGAGGCGCGGGAAAGGGGCGTCAAGGCGTCGGTGGCCGAGCCCACTCGCACCTCGAGCTGCCGCAGGGGTTCGTTCACCCTCCCTCGGCTCTTCGCTTGCAGTCGATGCAGAGAGACGCCCACGGATTGGCCTCCAGCCGCTCACGCGGGATCTCCTTGCCGCAGTTGACGCACGTGCCGTACGTCCCCTCCTCAATGCGCTTCAGCGCGGCGTCGATCTCGGCGATCACCTGCTCTGCGTTGTCGCCCAGCGTGTAGTCGATCTCGCGCCCCAGCGTGGCGGTCGCGGTCTCGGCGAGGTGGTTGTCGCTCGTCGCGGCGATCTCCTCGACCTCGTCGTCGAGCGAGCCGGGATGCTCGTCGCGGAGCGTCGCGAGCGCATGCTCGACGCGCTTGCGCTCCTCGAGGAGCGCGTCGCGGAAATGCCCGGTGTCGATGCTCGTCACCGCCTCTCCTTTCTGCCTCGATCGCCGCCTGTCGCCGACGCCAGGCGCCGCTCGATCAGCGCCGGACCAACCCCCGTCAGCTCCACGATCTTCTCCCGGCCGCCGTGGCCCGAAACGAGTGTCAGCGCCGTGCGCGGCAGTGCCAGCGTCTCGGCGAGGAGGCGGAGGACGGCCTCGTTCGCGCGGCCGCGCTCGGGCGCCTCGGTGACGCGCACCTTCCAGGCGTCGCCGTGCTTCCCGACCAGCTGCGTCCGCCGCGCTCCGGGGCTGACGCGCAGACGCAGCCGCGTGGTCTCCGCCGTCATGCGCTCAGTTTACGTCGGGCCGCGACGCCGGCTGCGGGAGTCAGGCAGCGTCGGCGTCGGGCAGCGCGTTCCCGCTCGGATAGCCGTACCAGCTGCGCTCGTCCGCGCCGTCTCGTTCCTGCTCGGCGGCGTCGTCCTCGGCCGTCGCCGCGCCGGGCTCGGCGCCGTCGAGCGCGGAGAGCGCATCGATCAGCTGCGCCCGCAGCCGGCGCGACTCGCGGCCCAGCCGCTCGTTCTCCGCCACCGCGCGGCGCGTGACCTCGCGGGCGTCGGCGTGCGCCTCGCCGAGGATCAGCTCCGCCTCGCGCCGGGCCTGGTCGCGCATCTGCGCCGAGGCCTGCTCGGCGGAGACGAGCGTCGTGCGCAGGAGGCTCTCGAGCTCGCGGAAGCGGATGAGGTCTGCCTCGAGCTGCTCGACCTTGTCGGCCAGGTCGGCGCGCTCGCGCCACACGTCCTCGAAGCTCGCCGCGATGTCCTCGAGCAGCTTGTCGGTCGCCGCGACGCGGTAGCCACGGAACGTGGTGCGGGGCGGCGTGAGGTGTCTGATCTCGACGGGTGTGAGTGCCATGGGATCTCTCTCCTCAGTCGAAGTGTTGGAGGATCCAGATCAGGAGGCGGTCGATGGCGCCGAGTGCGATGAAGGCGAGGATCGGCGAGAAATCGAGTCCTCCCGTCGACGGAAGCAGCCGGCGGAAGAGCCGGAGGTACGGCTCGCAGACGTCGTAGAGAAAGCGCTGGATCCGGTTCAGGGTCGGCGAATAGGGCAGCCGCAGCCAGCTCGTCAGGATGTAGACGAAGAGCACGAGCGCGTACAGCGAGATGAAGACGTTGACGAACGTCTGCACGCTCGAGATCGCGTCCGCGAGCAGCACGAACCTGGCTGACCAGCCCATTTGGGACTGGTTCGCCCCGCCCGCGCCCTTTCCTATGCCTGGTTGAAGAAGCCGCGCTCGAGCATGCGCGCCCGGTCCTCGGCCGACAGCTCGACGTCGCTGGGCGTGAGGAGGAAGACCTTGTCTGCGATCCGCTGCATTCCGCCGTCGAGCGCGTAGGTGAGGCCGCTGGCGAAGTCGATCAGCCGTTTCGACAGCTCGGAGTCCGCGGACTGGAGGTTGAGGATCACCGGGACACCGTGCTTGAAGCGGTCGGCGACCTGCTGGGCGTCGTTGAAGCTGCGCGGCAGGATCAGGTGGACGCGCGAGGCACCCGGATTGCGGACGGGCTCGAGGTTGCGAACCCGTCGCGTGTCCGCCGTGCGCGGGCGGAGGATGCTCGTTCGCTGGGCGTCCTCAGGCTCCGGATCGGTCCAGTCGTCGTCGTAGTTCTGCCGGGAGCGGCGGGCCGGCAGTCGGCGCACGTTCTCCCGCTCGTACGGGTCGGCGACCTCGTCCTCGCCGAGGTAGCCGTCCTCGTCCCAGTCGTCCTCCTCGGCGATGCCGAAGTAGACGAGCGTACGGGCCCAGACGTCGGAGAGACCCATGGCGACGCCGATGTTAGCGCTGCCACAGGACTGCGCCGACGCGGACGAAGGTCGCTCCCTCCTCGGCCGCGACGCGATAGTCCTGGCTCGTGCCCATCGAGAGATCGTGGAGCCCGTGCCGCTCGCCGAGCTCTCGTAGCCGGCGGAAGTACGGCCGCGAGTCCTCGGGGTCGCGCGTCGCCGGCGGCATCGTCATCAGCCCGCGCACGTCGGGATAGGCCGCGAGCAGCGCCGGAAGCTCCTCCGGTGTCACGCCCGACTTGGTCGGCTCGCCGGAGAGGTTGACCTCGACGAGCGCGGGGATGGTGAGCTTGCGGGCAGCGGACTCCGACGCGAGCGAGTGGCAGAGCTCGCAGAGCTCGCTCACGAGCGGCGCCTTGCGGCTCTGCAGATGGCCGATGAAGTGCCAGCGGAACGCGTCTCCGTACGCGTCGTGCTTCGCCTGCAGGTCCTGGGCGCGGTTCTCGCCGACCACCTCCACACCCGCCTCCGCCAGAGCGGCCAGGTCCTCGAGGGAGACGTACTTCGTCGCGGCGACGACCGTGACGCCGGGGCCGACCTCCTCGCGGATCCGCGCGTAGCGCTCCCGGATCTCAGCCGGCGACGTAGGCGATCACCCCCTGCCGGCCGGTGCGGCCGGCGTCACGGCGGTGCGAGAAGAACGTCTCGGGCTCGCAGGAGGTGCAGCGATCGATGCGGTCCACGTGCTCGACACCGGCTGCGCGGAGCGCGCGTTCGGCGCTCGTCCAGAGGTCGAGACGGCGGCCGTGGACGACGTCGTCGCCGAAGCGCTCGCGGAACGGCGTCGCCACCTCCTCCCCCACCTCGTAGCAGCACGGCCCGATTCCGGGCCCGATCGCCGCGGCGAGCGCGTGGTCGCCGAGAGCGCGCGCCCCCGCCGGGACGATCCCGGCGAGCAGGCCGCGCCAGCCGACGTGGAGGACGGCGACCGCCGGTCGCTCTGCTCCGGCCCGGACGAGCGCGATAGGCAGGCAGTCGGCCGACAGCGCGAGGATCGGAAGTCCCGGGTCGTCCGTCCACAGCCCGTCGGCTCGCTTGCCGCGGACGCCGGCGGCGGCTCGCAGGACGCGGTCGGAGTGCACCTGGAAGTTGAGCGCGAGCCTGGTCACGTCGGCGCTGATCGCCTCGCACGCGATCCGCCGGTTCTCGTCGGTTCGCTCCACGTCGTCGCCGCTCTTGCGGCCCAGGTTGAGCGACGCATAGGGCCCCTCGCTCACGCCGCCGAGGCGCGTCGTGAAGACGACCTCGTAGCCCTCTTGCCGCCAGGGGATCAAGCGAGCCCCTTTGCCCGGCCGAGCAGCTGCTCGCGGGTGTTGAGGGCGGGCTCGTCCACGACCGCGTCGAGGAGCTCGTGGAGGATCCGGCCGAGCTGCGGCCCCGGCCGCAAGCCGAGCTCGATCAGGTCGTTGCCGTCGACGGCGAGGTCGCGCAGCCGGTGGGGTTGCGAGCGCTCCTGCTCCACCACCTCGCGGAACCGCGCCAGGGCCTCGATCTCCTCGAGCGGCGGCGGCTCGCCCTCGACGCCGCGCTTGCCGAGCAGGTCGGCGTGCTTGTGGTCGATGAGCTCGAATGCGAGCTCGTCGCCGTTGCGCCGGAGAAAGCGGCGCGCCCGCAACGCGTCGCCCTTCCCCGGCCGGAACATGTGACGGCGCACGATGCGGACGACGCGCTGCCGGAGCAGGTTCGGGTACCTCAGCCGAAGCAGCGCGCGGCCCGCGAGCTCCGCCCCGACCTGGTCGTGCCCGCGCTCGGCGAAGCCGGGTTTCGCGTAGTAGTGGAGACGCCCGTCCTTGCCGCGCCAGCCGACGAGCGGCTTGCCGAGGTCGTGGAAGAGGGCCGCGAGCCGCACCGCGAGGGAGAAGCCCGAGTCGGCGGCCGCCTGGACGACGGCGAACGTGTGCTCGTCGACGGTGAGGTCGTGGTAGCGGCTCTCCTGGTCGAAGCCGATCGCGGGGCCGAACTCGGGCAGGAGCTCGACGAGCACGCCGGTGTCGCGCGCGAGCCTCAGCGCGCGGGCGGGCTCCGCGCCGAGGAGGAGCTTCGAGAGCTCGCCCATCCCGTCCGCCGCGAGGCCGCCGCCGATGCGCTCGCCCGACACGAGCTTCACCGACGCCGCCTCCTCGCGCATCTGGGCGAGTAGCTCCTCGTCGGGGTCGAAGCCGAGCTGCGCGACGAAGCGGAGCGCGCGGACGAGCCGCAGCGGATCCTCGCGGAAGCTCTGCGGGGACACCGTCCGCAGTCGGCGCGCTTCGAGGTCGTCCCGGCCCCCGTGCGGGTCGACGAGCTCGCTCGTCTCGAGCCTGCGCGCCATTGCGTTGACGGTGAAGTCGCGGCGCCGCATGTCGTCCTCGACCGACAGCGCCGCGTCGGCGACGATCTCGAAGTCGTGCCGGCCCGGCCCGGTGGAGACCTCCTTGCGCGGCGGCGCAAACTCGATCCCGGCGCGCGTCAGCCGGCGGATCCGGCCGTCGCGCGGGTGCAGCCTGACCCCGACCAGCCGGCCGGCGACGACGAGGTCCTCGACGCGCCCGTGCGGCGCCAGCGCGGCGCGCAGCGCCTCGGTGTCGACGCCGGGCACGAGGAAGTCCGCGTCCTTCGAGTCGATCCCGAGCAGCTCGTCACGGACGGCGCCGCCGACCAGGTAGGCGTCGAGGCCCAGCGAGCGCACGTAACTCTCGACTTCGTCCCGCACCGGCCCATTGTCGCCGGACCGGCGGAGCCTCCTACAGGAGTGCGATCGCCTCGATCTCGACGAGCGCGCCGGACGGGAGCTTCGCCACCTCGATGGTGGCCCGCGCCGGCGGCCGGTCGCCGACGTGCTTCGCGTAGACCTCGTTCATGGCCTGGAAGTCGTCGAGTCGCTGGAGGAAGACGGTCGTCTTGACCAGCCGGTCGAGGCCGCTGCCCGCCTCCTCGAGGATGGCGCGCAGGTTCGCGAAGACCTGCTCCGTCTGCTCCTCGATCGCTCCCGAGATCGCGGTGTCGCCCGGCTTGAGGCCGAGCTGTCCGGAGACGAAGACGAAGCCGCCGGCCGCGATCGCCTGCGAGTAGGGCGCACCCTGGAACGGCGCGGGCGCGGCCTCGGTGCGTACGACGTTCTTGCCGCTCATCTAGTGCGCCTCCCGTCTCTCGCACGCCTCTGCGAGCGCGGCGCCGAGCCCCTTGAAGATCGCCTCCAGAACGTGGGCGCTGTCGGTGCCGTTCAGGAGCCGCACGTGCAAGACGAGGCCGGCGTTCTCGGCGAGCACCTCGAGGAACCGTCGCGCGACGTCGGTCCCCAGGCCGCCGATGCGGGCCTGCGTGAGATCGACGTTCGTGACGAAGAGCGGCTCGTCGCTCGTCTCGAGCACGACGTAGGCGAGCGCCTCGGCCGACGTGAGCGCGCCCGCACCGTGACCGCGCGCGCCTTCCGCCCGCAGCGGGCCTGCGAGGGCATGCCCGATCGCCGCGGCCGCGGCCTCCACCTCGGCCTGCGTGTCTCCTGGCTCGATGTCGAGGACGAGATCGAACCGCGCCGTCTCGGCAAGCCGCGCGAGCAGGCGGTTGAGCACCGGGAGCCCGGTCTCGACCGTCGCCTCGCCGTGCCCGTAGACGTTGACGCGGACCCCTGCCGCAGCCTGCTCGCTCATGCCTGTGAGGGTAACGACCGTGCGGGCTCTACGCCTCGACGCGCTCGATCTGGGCGCCGAGGGCGCGGAGGCGGTCGTCGATGCGCTCGTAGCCGCGGTCGATCTCGGCGACGTTGCCGATCACCGAGCGGCCGTTCGCGCAGAGCGCGGCGATCAGGATCGCCATCCCGGCACGGATGTCGGGGCTCGTCAGCCGCTGCCCGTAGAGGCGCGACGGCCCGCTCACGACGACGCGGTGCGGGTCGCAGACGATGATCCGCGCGCCCATCGAGACGAGCTTGTCGACGAAGAACAGCCGGTTCTCGAACATCTTCTCGAACACCAGGACCGTCCCCCACGTCTGCGTGGCCACCGCCACCGCGATCGACGTCAGGTCGGCAGGGAACGCCGGCCACGGCCCGTCCTCGATCTTCGGCACCTGGTCGCCGAGGTCGTTCCGGATCACGAGCTCCTGGTGGGGCGGGACACGGAGCCAGTCGTCGCCCAGCTCGACCTCGATCCCGAGGCGGTTGAACGCAGTGAGGATCGAGACCATGTCGCGGGGCTTGACCGCCTCGATCGTGAGGTCGCTGTTCGTGACGGCGGCGAGGCCGATGAAGCTGCCGACCTCGATGTGCTCGGGCGCGATCGCCCACTCCCCCCCGCGCAGCCGCTCGACTCCGTGGATCCGGAGGACGTTCGATTCGATTCCGGTGATCTCCGCCCCGAGCGAGACGAGAAAGCGGCAAAGGTCCTGCACGTGCGGCTCGCAGGCGGCGTTGCCGATCGTCGTCTCGCCGGGTGTGAGGACGGCCGCCATCACCGCGTTCTCCGTCGCCATCACGCTCGCCTCGTCGAGGAAGATCTCGGCGCCGCGCAGGCCGTCCGTCTCCATCTCGTAGCGACTCTCGACCTCGATGCGTGCTCCGAGCCGCTCGAGGGCGTGGATGTGAGGATCGAGTCGGCGCCGCCCGATCACGTCTCCGCCCGGCGGCGGGACGCTGGCGCGCCCGAGTCGCGAAAGCAGCGGGCCCGCGAGAAGGAACGACGCGCGGATCCGCTCCGCGAGCACCGCGTCTACGTCGTAGGACGAGAGCCCCTGCGCATCGACCCGGACCTCGTTCGGGCCGGTCCACTCCGCGTGCGCGCCCGTCGCGGCGACGAGCTCGAGCATCGTCTCGACGTCGCGAATGCGCGGGACGTTCGAGAGCGTGACCGACTCGTCCGTGAGCAGGCACGCGGCGAGGATCGGCAGGGCCCCGTTCTTGTTCCCGGAGGCCCGGATCCGGCCGTTGAGCGGGTTCCCGCCCTCGATGACGAGAGCCTGCGGCGCGGTCGCAACGGACAATGCCGCGCCAGCATAGCCGGGCCTCGGAACGGGTTCGGTCTACGGGCGGACCACCGCGGTCACCGTTGCGCGTCCCGGGCGATCACGTCCGCGAAGGCGGCCGGGATGAAGAACCACCCGCCCGGGCGAGCGAGTATTCGGCGCGACGGAAGGGCGAACACGTCGGTGTGTTCGTACCGCCACGGGGTCCCGGCGGGCCACGTGACGCGGATGGTGATCCAGCGGGCATGCGGCGGTGGGCCGGGCGCTTCCGGAAGACGGTCGAACACGTGCGCATAGGGCGCCGTACGGACCACGGACCGCCGTGCCACGACGACTCGCACCGGCCGGGGCGCGCGGTGCGGGGGCCCTTCCGGCAGGTGTCGTTGCATGAAGGCAGAAGCGCGAGGACGCAGCGTCGTCCATGTCGAGGGTGCCGGAAGCAACCAGCGTGTGGTGTGCGAGGAGGGGACGTACCAGCCCTTCTGGACGTGCGGCGCTCCCTCGACCGAGAGCTCGAGCACGTAGAACGGTCGCGCCGGCGGCGGCAGCGCAGAGCCGGCACCCTCGACGGAGAGTGTGGGAAGACGTGCCACGGTTGACTTCACCGTCGCGCATTCGCGCGCACCGCAGACGCGCAGCGTCGCTCGGACGTCGGACGCCGCATTGGCTGCACCGGCGAACGCGGTCAGAGCTCCGAGAGCCCCGACGGCGATCGTGGCCAGGCCACGGAGCGTCCGGAGGGCCGGCGGGCGAGGGGGCGGCGTACCGCCCCCTCCGATCTCGGTGCGGCTACGAGTAGACGTACAGCGCGTTGTAGGCCGTGCTGCCGCCGTGGAACGAGTAGCCATCTCGGTTGTGCCACCACCAATGCGCATCCTGGATGTTGTCGGGAAAGCCGTAGCCGCTGTGTGAGAGCTTGATACAGCCGTTGGAGTAGTAGTCGTAGACGTCGTTGAAGCAGTAGTCCGGGCAGGAGTTGTCCCAGTCGGCCAGCTCCTTGGAGTGAATGAACAGTTGCGTCCGCAGCGTTCCGTCTCCGCATGCCTTGTTCTGGAGATACGTCGCAATGCCCTTGATGGTCGAGTCGTAATGGTCGTAATGCCCCCAGACGTCGTACCACCCCAGTGGAAGCCATCCGTGGCCGATGTACGAGCAGTTCGTCGAGTCGCCCGAGCCCGCCCGCCACGTGGGCGAGTAGTACGCCGTGGGGTTGGGCCCCGGGTAGTAGACCCAGACGAGCGAGGAGCTGAGGTTCGACGTGCGGTGGAACTCGAAGTGTCCATGGGCCGAAGCGGGTGCGACTGCGATCGCGATCGCTGCAAGCGCGGCTCCGGCGAGGATCGACAGGCGGGTGCGCGCGTTCACGAGTTACCTCCCGTCACTGGTCGGCTCGGGTTGTAGGCGGGATGAAGCCAGGCACTCCCCGGTGCTGTGCTCCGGGCGAGGCAGATCGCCGTCGCGAGGTCGCACTCGAGAGCTGCCGTGCTGTCCTCATCGGCGGCGGCTCCGCCGGCCGAATCGCCACGAGCGACGAGATGCGTCGTGTCGCCGCTGAACTGCGGTTCGACGATCCCGTCCGCGAGCGTGTTCGGGTCGTTCCGCAGCAGCTCCTCGAGCGAGATCGCCCCGCCTCCGACCTGGAACACCGCAACCCCGGCATTGGTCGGCGCAGCGACGAGACTTCCTGACCACGAGCCGCCGTACGCGGCCCACAGGATTCCCTGGTCCAGCGATCCGAGGTCGAGCGTCGCGGCGATCGTCCCGTCGGCGACATTCACTGCCGACACCGACCCGGGCATGCGGGACTCGTCTGCGATGAATGCCTGCGTCCCGTCCGGGCTGACCGCGACCAGGTTGGCGTCGGGCATGAGGACTCGTTGCCTTCCCGGCCCGTCGAGAGCGAGGAGGTCCAGCTTCTCACCCTCGCCGATCCGGTACGCGAGGAGCGTGCTCCCGGCCCATGCGGTCACGACGTACTCCGCCGGCTGCGTGCTCCACACGACCGGCCGAGCCGACACGGAGCTCCGCACGACGATGTCACCGCCGTAGTTCGTGAACGCCCGATACACATCCCTCCCGCGCACGTACGCGATCGTCCCGTCGGAGCGAACCGCCGCCGAGAAGGAATTCTTGTCGACGACACTGTCGCGACCGGATGTGAAGTCGTGGATCCGGAGCGTCGGGGTGGCAAGCGCGTCGCCGGGCTTGATGCCCTGCTTCGACCACGAGAGCTTCGGATCGTCGTGGCGGAGCTCCCGCCACGTGCTGTAAACGAGTTGATCGTCATCACCGGTCGGAACGGCAACGGGCGCGATCCAACCCGACAACGGCGACGACGCCTTGCCGGCGAGCGCGCTGTTGCGTGCGCCTTCCACACGACCTGCCGCGACGAACAAGCCCGCCGCGGGCCCGACCGCGCGCTGCACCGCGACGGTTCGCACGTCCACCTGTGTGTCTCCGGAGCCGATCGCCTGACCGACGCCGATCGCAACCAGCGCCAAGGACATGATCGCGACCAAAACGGTCGTCTTTCGTCGCCGGCTCAGGCGGCGTGTCGGAATCATTTGGCCTCCTTCCGAAAGATGCGGGAATTTACGGCGCCGCCCCCGTTCTACGTTCGCTATTCCGACGTCGCAAGGCGTTCCGGCATTTCGCGGCACATTTCTTGCACTGTCGTCACGCATGACAACAGCGGTTACGATGAACGACGACCATGGAGCCGACGCGCCAACACGCCTGGAAGACCCTGACGCGCTACACGAAGAGCGAGTCGCTGCTCCGGCACGCCCTCGCCGTCGAAGCCTCGACCGCCGCCTATGCGAGGCAGTTCGGCGAAGACGAGGAGCTTTGGCGCGTCGCCGCCCTTCTCCACGACTTCGACTACGAGATGCACCCGACGCTCGACAAGCACCCGCAGGACGGCGCCCCGATCCTGCGCGAGGAGGGCTACCCCGAGGAGGTCATCGAGACCGTGCTCTCACACGCGGAGCACCTCGGGCTGCCGCGCGACACGCTGCTGAAGAGGTCGCTCTTCGCCTGCGACGAGCTGAGCGGTTTCGTCCACGCATGCGCACTCGTTCGCCCCACCGGCCTCGATGGCCTCGAGCCGAAGTCCGTGAAGAAGAAGCTCAAGCAGCCGTCCTTCGCGGCCGGCGTCCACCGCGAGGACGTCTACAAGGGCGCCGCGGAGCTCGGCGTCGACCTCGACGACCACATCCGCACCGTCGTCGCTGCGCTGCAGCCGATCGCAGGCGAGCTCGGGCTACCCGGCTAGCCCGTCCGCGAGGCGTCGCAGGTCGTCGTCGCTCGTCCACCAGCCGCATGAGGCCCGGACGAGGTTCCGCCCCGGCAGCTCACGGACGACGACGCCCCGCTCGTCGAGCGACGCGACGAGCTCGGTCGGGTCGCCCGGAGGGCGGAACGAGACGAGGGTCGATTCACCCGCGGGTGTGACGACGTCCACGAGCGGCGCGAGCAGCTCCCGGCAGCGGGCCGCCGCCTGCGCGGCGCCGTCGTACCGCCACTCCGGGTGAACGCCGAGGGCCGCCTCGAGGCCTGCCAGGGCCGAGGCGCCGATCCAGCCCGAGTCGAATCGCCGGGCCCCGTCCTTGGGGACGAACGTGCCGTCGGCTTCGTGGCTCTGCTGCGAGAAGATGCTCGGCGCCGCCGGGCGCAGCCGCTTGGGATCCCGCACGAAGAGAGCGCCGGACGGGTCGGGGCCGCACAGCCACTTCTGCGCCGAGACCGTGTAGAAGTCGGCGCCGGCGAGGTCCACCGCGATCGCGCCCGCCGACTGAGCGCCGTCCACGAGCAGCGGCGGCCCGCCGGGCTGCCGCAGCCCGGCGAGGTCGAGCCTGCGCCCCGTCGTCCAGAGGACGTGCGAGACGGCGATCAGCCTCGTTCGCGACGTCACGGCTGCGAGGAGCGCGTCCTCCTCCGCGGCGGCCACCACGACGCGCGCGCCGCTCGCCTGCAGCTGGCCGGAGAGGCCGAAGTGCTCCTCCGCGGACGTGACGATCTCGTCGTCCGGGCCGAGCCCGAGCCCCGCGACGACGGTCTGGCAGCCGCGCGTGGTGGAGTCGGTCAGCGCGACCAGCTCCGGCGCCGTCCCGAGGACGGCTGCGAGCCCGCCGCGGACCCGCTCCCGCAGCTCGAGGATCTCCTCGATGTACGCCCTGCCCCCGCGGCCTTGCGCGACATCGCGCTCGAGCATCGCCCGGGCCGCCTCGGCCGCCGGCCGGGGAACCGGTCCCGCCGAGCCGGCGTTGAGGTACGCCACACGCTCGAAGACCGGGAACTGCGCCCGCGCCTCCTCGAAGGTCACTCGACAACCGCCTCGACCGGCGCGTGGTCGGACAGGACGCGGCCGCCGATCGTCCGCCGCTCCGGCAGCCACGCCGACGGGCCGTCCCGCAGGCTCAGGCCGCGCACGAGGATCTGGTCGATGCTCCCCGCCAGGGGCGGCGAGAAGCCGTCTGCGTCGGCCGAGACGATGTTCGCGTCCCCGGCGACGATCGCGCGCTCCGGAGCGAGCTCGACGACGCGCTCGAGCTGCTCCTGGTCGCCGTCGATGTGGAAGTTCACCACCGTCACGCCCTCGATCTCGACCGCGTGCGCGATCCGTCGCAGCTTCGTCTCCCCGACGACGTGCGCGCCGAGATCGCGCGCAGGCTCGCGCGTGAGGATCGCGTCCGCCTCGCCCACGAACGCCGATCGCAGCAGCCCGTGGTGCAGCGCCGTCACGGGGCGCGAGCCGAACGGGAGGAGCGGCTTCCGTGCGACGGCGCCGGTCGCGTGCATCCGGGTCCAGCACTCCAGGTGACCGAGCGCCCAAACGGGCAGCTCCTGGAGGCAGACGACGTCGGGGCCGTCGCGGGTCACGAGCTCGAGCATCTGGCGGAGGAACGCGCGGCGACCGGGCGGAGACGGTCTGCCGTGGAAGAGGTTCCAAGTCCGGACGAGCATGGGCACGGCGTAGCGTACGAAGCCGTGCGCGTCCTGCTCGTCGATCCCCCGGCCTTCACGCCGCCGTACGACCACGAGCTCGCGGCGGCGCTCGCGCGCGCGGGTGCGGACGTGGAGCTCGTGACCTCGCGCTTCCGCTTCGGCGCTGCCCCGGAGCCGGAGGGATACGCGCGCCGCGAGGTGTTCTATCCGCTCTCGTCGCGCGTCTTCGGTCGCTCGAGGCTGCGTCTGCCCGTGAAGGTCGTGGAGCATCCGCTCGGCCTCGCGGCGCTCCGCCGCCGCCAGGCCGACGTGCTTCACGTCCAGTGGCTGCCCGCCCCCGAGCTCGACGCACGCCTGTTTCGCCCGCACCTGCCGTCCGTCTTCACTGCGCACGACCTCCTCCCCCGGCGAACGGCTCACCGGACCGAGCTCTGGCAGCGTCTCTACGCGCGCTTCGACCGCGTCGTCGTGCACAGCGAGAACGGCCGGAAGATGCTCCTCGAGCTGGGCGTCGATCCCGACCGGATCCGCGTCATTCCCCACCCGGTCTTCCCGAGCGAGCCCGAGCGGCGGGACGACGGGAGGACGGTGCTCGCCTTCGGGATGATCCGGCCGTACAAGGGGCTCGGCGACGCGATCGAGGCCGTGCGGCAGGCGGACGGAGCGCGGCTGCTCGTCGCCGGGGACCCGCTGGAGCCGATCGAGCCGTACCGCGCGGCGGCGAACGGCCTGGAGGTGGAGTGGCGGCTCGGCTACCTCCCGCCGCCGGAGATCGACCGCGCCTTCGGCGACGCGACCGTGGCCGTTTTCCCCTACCGGCCGGAGCTCGACCAGAGCGGCGCCCTGCTGCGTGCGCTCGGTGCGGGCGTCCCCGTGGTGGCCTACGACGTCGGCGGCATCGCGGAGCCGGTGCGGCGCTTCGAGGCAGGCCGCGTCGTGCCCGCCGGCGACGTCGCCGGTCTCGCGCAGGCGCTCCACGAGCTGCTCTCCGACCTCCAGGCGCTCGCGCGGGCGCGCGAGGGAGCGCGCCGGGCGCGCGAGGAGCTGACCTGGGACGCCGCCGCCCGGGCGCATCTCGCCGTCTACGAGGAGATCGCGTGAAGCTCCGCCGCGACCCGTTCCGGGACGTGATCGCGCGCCAGCTCGACCTCTTCGTGGAGGACGAGGCAGACCTGCTCGAGGAGTGCCGCGAGCGGTTCGGCGTGTACCAGCACGCGGACCGCGAGGATCGGGAGGAGGCGTACGGCGACTTCTCCGACGCGGTCGAGACCGCCACCGAGGCGCTCGCGGACATGCGCGACCGGTTCAAGCGCACGCTGGACGAGGACGCGGCGGAGGAGTACGAGGACGCGTTCAACCGCGCCGTCCGCAAGCGGTGGCCGGAGCTCGGCCTGGAGATCGAGAACCGCTGATGCCGCTGATCGAGGACTACGCGCTGCTCGGGGACCTGCAGACCGCGGCGCTCGTCGAGCGGGGCGGCTCGATCGACTGGCT
Organism: Gaiellaceae bacterium; assembly: GCA_035764085.1. Lineage (GTDB taxonomy): Bacteria > Actinomycetota > Thermoleophilia > Gaiellales > Gaiellaceae > Palsa-739. The sequence goes on along the minus strand of DASTZY010000098.1, from coordinate 17,271 downwards.
CTGTTTCCCCCGCTTCGACTCGGGCGCGTGCTTCGCCGCGCTGCTCGGCACGCCGGACAACGGCCGCTGGCTCCTCGCCCCTGCGTCGCCCGCGACCTCCGAACGCCGCTACCTCCACGACACGCTCGTCCTCGAGACCGTCTGGCACACCGAGGACGGCTCGGTCGCGCGCGTGCTCGACTTCATGCCTCCGCGCGGCAAGGCCCCCGACATCGTGCGCATCGTCGAGGGCGTCAAGGGCCGCGTCCACTTCCGGTCGGAGCTGACGATCCGCTTCGACTACGGGCGCATCGTCCCGTGGGTGCGCAAGCGCACGCACGAGGAGGACACGCGCGTCGCGATCGCGGGGCCGGACGCGCTGTGCTTCCGCACCCACGCCGACACACGCGGCGAGAACATGAGCACAGTCTCGGAGTTCCAGGTGGACGAGGGCGAGCGCGTGCCGTTCGTCCTGACGTGGTTCCCGTCGCACGAGGACACACCGGAGCCGATCGACCCAGAGCGGGCCCTGGCCGAGACCGAGAACTACTGGCGCTGGTGGAGCGAGGCGTGTCCGCTGGAGCTTCCGGCCGAGTGGGTGGCCCTCGTCCGGCGCTCGCTCATCGTGCTCAAGGCGCTCACGTACGGGCCGACGGGCGGGATCGTCGCCGCGCCGACGACCTCGCTGCCCGAGTGGATCGGCTCGGTCCGCAACTGGGACTACCGCTTCTGCTGGCTCCGCGACGCGACGCTGACGCTGCTCGCCCTGCTCCATTGCGGGCACGGCGCCGAAGCAGCCGCCTGGCGTCGGTGGCTGCTGCGTGCCGTCGCCGGCGACCCGGCGGACGTCCAGATCATGTACGGCGTCGGCGGCGAGCGGCGCCTGAGCGAGTTCGAGCTGCCCTGGCTCGCGGGATACGAGGGATCGCAGCCGGTGCGCGTCGGCAACGCCGCGAGCGAGCAGCTCCAGCTCGACGTCTACGGAGAGGTGGTCGACTGCCTCTACCAGGCGCGAGTGCACGGCGTCGCGTTCGACGAGCAGGCGTGGCAGATCCAGCGCGCGCTCCTCGACCACCTCGAGGATGCGTGGCGCGATCCGGACCAGGGGATCTGGGAGATCCGCGGCGAACGGCGTCACTTCGTCCATTCGAAGGTGATGGCCTGGGTTGCCTTCGACCGTGCGGTCCGGACGGTCGAGGACCACGGCATCGACGGGCCGGCCGACCGCTGGCGGTCGACGCGCGACGAGATTCATCGCGAGGTCTGCGACCGAGGCTTCGACGAGCGACTCGGCTCGTTCACGCAGACGTACGGCTCACCGGAGCTGGACGCGAGCCTTCTCCTGCTCCCGCTCGTCGGCTTCCTTCCCGCGACCGATCCCCGCATCCAGGGGACGATCGAGGCTGTCGAGCGCGAGCTGCTCCACGACGGCTTCCTGCTCCGCTACCGGACGCACGAAGAGGGAGTGGACGGGCTGCCGCCCGGCGAGGGAGTCTTCCTCCCCTGCTCGTTCTGGCTCGTGGACTGCTACGAGCTGCTGGGGCGCCACGACGACGCGCACGAGCTCTTCGCGCGTCTCGTCGGCCTCGCCAACGATGTCGGACTCCTGGCGGAGGAGTACGACCCGAAGGCCGGCCGCCTGCTCGGGAACTTCCCGCAGGCGTTCACCCACCTCGCGCTCGTCAACACGGCGTTCAACCTCGCGCCGCACCTGCCGTCGCCGATGTTCCGGCGGCACGCGCAGCAGCATCCTGAATAGCGCCCGCGGCGTTGATCAGCGCCAGGTGGCTCAGCCCCTGCGGGAAGTTGCCGAGGTGGTCGCCGCTGCCGGGGTCGATCTCCTCGGAGAAGAGGCCGAGGTCGTTCGCGTACGGGAGGACAAGCTCCATCGTCTCGCAGGCCTCGTCGACCCGCCCCAGCCGCGCCAGCGCCTCGACGACCCAGAACGAGCAGGCGACGAAGGCTCCCTCCTCCCCCACGTGCTCGCTCGTGCGGTAAAGCAGTCCGGGGCCCGCGGCGAGGCGCTCGCGGATCGTGTCCACGGTACGGCCGAGCCGCTCCTGCTCGGGATAGCCCATCCGCACCGCGCGCAGCACGCCCGCGTCGAGGGAGTCCTCTCCCGGCCAGCCGCAGTAGGCGCCGAGCTCGTCCGACCAGCAGCGCTCCTCGACCCATTCGTGGAGGCGGTCGCGCTGCTCCCGCCACTGTGGCGTGTGGGCGTCCGGCAGCCGCCCGCCCTCGGCGAGGCGGAGGGCGCGGTCGAGCGCCATCCAGACTGCGATCTTGGAGGTGGTGTAGTGGCGCTGCTCATCGAGCTCCCACATCCCGCAGTCCTCGTCGCCCCAGAGGAGTGAGACGCGGTCGGTGCACCTCGCCAGCAGCTGCGCGGTCTCGTCGTCGAGGACGTGCCCCTCGGAGGCGTAGAGGTCGGCGGTCTCGAGCAGGTCGCCCCACGAGCCGAGCTGCAACTGCGAGCGAGCCGCGTTCCCGTACCGCACCGGCTGCGAGTCGCGATAGCCGCGGAAGTTGCCGAGCTCCTCGCTCCGCTTCGGGATGCCGCCTTCGAGGTCGTAGAACGGGCGGAGGTCGGGAGCCGTCTGACGGACTGCGCGCAGGAGGCAGGCGAACGACTCGTGCACCTGCTCGGGGAGGCCGAGCCGCATCAGCGCGTCGAGCGTGAACGCGGAGTCGCGCACCCAGGAGTAGCGGTAGTCGTAGTTCTTGTCGCCGCCGACCACTTCCGGCAGGGAGGTCGTCGGCGCGGCGGCGATGCTGCCGTTCGGCGCATAGACGAGGAGCTTGAGCGCGAGCGCGCTGCGCGCTACCTCCTCCTCCCAGGGCCCGTCGTAGGCCCAGAAGCCGAGCCAGCGCTCCCAGACGCGGCGCGTCGCGTCGAGGCGCGCCTCGACGTGGTCGCGGCTCGGCGCGTGCAGCGGCTGCTCGTAGGCCGCGACGAGGGCCAGCATCGCCGTCTCGCCGGCGGCGATCTCGAAGGACCCGGCGAGCGCGTCATCCTCGGCCTCGACCTCGCCCGCGTCCCAGGAGTGGACGGCGAGCTGGAGACCCGCTCCCTCGGCGACGAGCAGCTCGCCGCGGCGCACGATGCTCGGCGGCTCGCGCCCCCAGTCGAAGCGCGGCTCGACTCGCCACTCGAGCGGCACCGTGCCCTCCATCCCCTCGATGCGGCGGGCGAGCTCGACCCAGGGCAGCAGCCCGCCGTCCTGCAGTGTCAGCGCCTCGGTGACGCGGACGACGCCGTCGCCGGTGCGGTAGGTCGTCTCGACGACGTTCGTGCGGTCGAGGTAGTGCCGGGCGGCCTCGAACTCGCCGGCGGGCGCGAGCCTGAAGCGCCCTCCCCGCTCCGGGTCGAGGATGGCCGCGAACGTCGTCGGCGAGTGGAGGCTCGGCAGCGACATGAAGTCGACCGACCCGTCCGCCCCGAGGAGCGCGACCGTCCTGCCGTCCCCGAGCGCCGCGTAGGAGGCGATCGGCGCGAAGCCGCTACGCCCGCGCAGTCTCCGGCTCCCTCTCGCGAGTCAGCGCCGCGTCGGCGTCCGCGCCGAGGTCGGCCTGGATCTCCTCGAGCGAGCGGTCCTTCGTCTCCGGCACGAGGGTGACGAAGAAGATCACGGCGCAGATTCCGAAGAAGGCGTAGAGCCAGAACGTGCCCTGCTTCGTGATGACGTCGGTCAGCGTGAGGAACGTGTACGAGATCAGGAAGTTGAAGCCCCAGTTGAACATCGTGCAGACCGCCATGGCGGGGCCGCGCATCTGGAGCGGGAAGATCTCGGAGATCATGAGCCAGAACACCGGGCCGAGCCCGATCGCGAAGCCCGCGATGTAGACGAGCAGGCAGGCGAGGGCGAACCAGCCGGCGCTGTGCTGCAGGCCGGTCGAGGCGAAGAAGATCCCGAGGCCGACGAGCGCCAGCGTCAGCACCGAGGTGCCGGTGATCAGGAAGAAGCGGCGGCCGAGCCTGTCGAGCAGCAGGATCGCCACGATCGTGAAGAAGACGTTCGTGCAGCCGATGAAGACGCTCTGGGTCAGCGCGCTCGTATCCTGCTGGCCCGCGAACTTGAGGATCGTCGGGGCGTAGTAGATGACGGTGTTGATGCCGACGATCTGCTGGAAGACGGCGAGCGCCACGCCGACGATCATCATCCGTCGAACGGCTTTCCCGAGCAGCTCGCGCAGGCTGAACTCCTCCTCGGCGATCTTCTCGATCTCGCGGACCTCGTCCTCCACCTCTTCCTCGGAGTCGCGGTAGCGGCCGAGCACGCGCCGGGCGTCGTCCTCGCGGCCTTTCTCGACGAGCCAGCGGGGCGAGAAGGGCATGAAGTACATCCCGATCGCGAGGATCGCGCCCGGGACCACTGCGACGGCGAACATCCAGCGCCAGTTGTTGGAGAAGCCCGCGAAGCCCCAGTCGACGATGTAGGCGACGAGGATCCCGAGCGTGATCATGAGCTGGTTGAACGAGACGACCCCGCCGCGGATGCGAGGCGGCACCATTTCGGCGATGTACATCGGCGAGACGAACGAGGCGGTTCCGACCGCCAGCCCGAGCCAGAAGCGCGAGGCGAGGATCTGCGGGTACGTCTGCGAGAACGCGCAGCCGAGCGCGCCGATCACGTAGACGCAACCGGATGTGATCTTCACGCGACGACGGCTGAAGCGGTCGGCCGCCCAGCCCGAGATCGCCGCTCCGGCGACGGCGCCCAGCAGCAGGATCGCCACGGTCAGCTGCTGCTTGCCGTGCGTGTCGAGGCCGAGGTCCTTCTGCATGAACAACATGGCCCCGCCGATGACGCCGGTGTCGTAGCCGAAGAGGAAGCCGCCGACGGCCGCGATCAGCGCGACACCGAGCAGGCGCCGGTTGTGCAACGCCTCACGTACGAAGCCTCCGCCGGTCGTCTCGGGCGTCTCCATCGCGTCTTTTGAACGGCGAACGGGGGCGTCTGGTTCCGGCCAGTCGCCGCTCCTCCTCGCGTGCCCTCGCCGCGCGGAGCGTGTGATCGGCGACGCCGACGACCCCGTGGGCGATCACCGCAGCGCCCAGTGACGAGTCGGCGTCCCGGAGCCGCTGCGCCGCCTCTCGGGTCGCGGCGGCCGCCGTCCGCGCGGCGTCGGGCTCGATCGCGCGCACCGCGTCGGCCGCGGCTTCGATCGCTTCGACCGCCTCGGGAGGCGGCGTCTCGTCGGAGCCCATGAGCCGGACCGCTCCCGTGGCGATGCCGTGGGAGTCGAAGACCGACGCCTCGAGCTCCCGGTACAGCTCGCCGAGCTTCTGCACCCGGCGCTGCTGCGGCCGCCGCCGTGGCGCGGCGCGGGTCACCTCGCGCGCCGTCAGCAGCGTCTCGGCCAGCGTGTGGTCGTCGATGCTCCAGATCCGCTCGACGGCGGCCTCGGCCCGCCTGCGGTCGGCGTCCGCGAGCGCAGATGCCATGTCGTCGAGCGCCTGCGCCAGCTGCTCGCGTAGCTTGCGCGCCTCGTCGCGCACGAGCGGGATCGGATCGATCGGCAGCAGGAACCGGGCGATCACGATCGCGACGGCGCCGCCGATCAACGCGTCTTCGAGGCGCTGCAGCGCGACGTTCGAGCCGGGCCGGTGCAGCGCGACGATCAGGATCGCGGACGCGGCCGCCTGGTTCCGCACCATCCTCGGGGCGCCGGCTGCGGTGGTGACCACGAGCGCCGCCAGCGTCCCGACCACGATCTGCCAGGTCCCGGCCCCCCCGATCGCGAGCACGACGGCGCCGACGACGATGCCGACGGAGACGCCGGTCATCATCTGCAGCGCCTGCCGCCCCCGCGTCCCCCGCTCCGCGCCCAGAGCGATCGCGGCGGCGATCGGGGCGAAGAACGGCTGTCCGTGATCCGGGAGCTGGAGCGCGAGCTCCCACGCGATCCCGGCGGCCGCGGCGGCCTGGACGAGCTGTCCGAGGGCGCCCGGGTGGAGGTTCGCGCGGCCCCGCTGCGCTCGTTCGCGGAGGTTCACCGCGGGATCTTGTCAGCGCCTCTCCCGGGGGCGCAGGTCAGGGACCGCCCGGCTAGCCCGTCCGGCGATACCGGATGTGCGTGGCCAGCGGCGAATGCAGCACCTCTACCGGCTCCATGCCGAAGGACTCGACGCCGTCGAAGATCCGCTCGCCCGACCCGAGCAGAACCGGCGCGATGTCGAGCGTGAGCTCGTCGACGACTCCCGCGATGAGGGCCTGCCGAACGGTCGAGGCGCCCCCGGCGATGTCCACGCCGTCGTCGCCGGCGGTTTCGAGCGCCTGCGCGTAGGCGGCGTCGAACCCGTCGGTGACGAAGTGGAAGGTCGTCCCGCCGTCCATCTCGATCGGCTCGCGGGCGTGATGGGTGAGCACGAACACCGGAGCGTGGTAGGGCGGCTCGGGTCCCCACCAGCCGCGCCAGTCCTCGTCCCACCCACCGCGAATCGGCCCGAACATGTTGCGACCCATGACGTAGGCGCCACGCGGACGCATGAGCCAGCCGGCAGCCGTCTCGTCGGCCTCGTTGGCGCGCTCGTCGCCCAGGTGCCAGCCGTGCAGCTCCCGTCCGCCCTTGCCGAGCGGATGCTCGCGACTCTGCTCCGGCCCGGCGACGAAGCCGTCGAGCGAGATCGACATGTGACACGTGGTGTCCTGCACTCCAATACCTCCCCCGTTGGTCGGCATCCGGGTACCTAATTGCCCACGGCCGGGTCGGGCATGAATGCGCGGACCTCTTGCGGACAGCGGCAGGCGACGGCGATCTTCGCAGCCCACTCCAGCGCCTGCTCACGGGAGGGCACGTCGATGATCGTGAGCCCGCCGATGTACGCCTTGTTCTCCGGGGCGTCGGTGACCGTTCCGTCGGCGGCGACGACGCTCGCCTCCTCACACCCGCCCGCGAACACGAAGACTCCGGCGTCCACGGCCTCCCGGATCACCGCGTGTGCCGCCTCTCCCACGGCAGGGCCCTCCTCATCGGGGATGTGGTCCATCGCCCCGTGATCGAACGAGATCAGATACCGCGGCATCTCATGACTCCTTGTCTACGGCATTGCCAAGCAGAGACTGACGAACGAACGAAAGCTCATCGCTGCGCCCGCCGAGCACGGCCCCTCTCAGCGGTCTGAGTCGGCTGAGCCGGCCTCGGACTGCCCGCCCTGCAGCTCGGCGATGGCCGAGCTCATCGAGCCCGGATCCATCACCGTCTGGCCCAATGTTTCGCTCTGGACGACCGAAGAAGCGACGACAGCCCGCTCCGTGCTCGAGACGATGCGACCCGGCAGACGGTAGAGCCACTTGAAGACTCCCACGCACCCAGCGTAGTGGGCATTCACGGGCCTCTACGATCGCCTGTGTGAAGCCGGAGGTCCGCCTCGGCGACTCGAAGGACGTCGATGGAGCCGCCCAGGTCTGGGCGCGAGCCACCGCGAGACGAGACGACAAGCCGGTAATCCCGCCGCTTCAGGCGGCGAGAGACGTCCTGCTCGACAGCCTCCGGAAGGAGCGCTCGACATTCGTCGTGGCCGCGAGCGGCGGCGACGTTCTCGGCTTCGCAATCGCCGAGCCCACCACTTCTCCGCGAGTGGCCGAGGTGCGGTACGTCGGCGTCGACCCCGCGTACTGGCGAGCGAGCGTCGGCACCGCTGTCATGGCTCGGATGGCCGACGAGCTCGTCTCCGCCGGATTCCGCACGGCGCAACTCCTGGTCTACGCCGACAACCTCCCGGCCCGGCGCCTCTACGAGCGCATGGGCTGGCAATGGGACGAAGCACCGCCGTCGACTCACCCGCGCACCGGCAAGGGCGAGGTTCGATACTGCCTTCGACTCGGCAACGACCACCGGCCCCGGAACTGAGCACACCTCTCAGCGGTGGCCGAAGTGGTGGGCGCGCGGGAGGGCCGCGTGGACGTCCGCGCCGTCGGTCAGCGAGCGTGCGAGCGGCGCCAGAGAGACGAGCTCGCTCACGAGGACGTTCCGGTTGCGGTCGGCGTGCTCGTAGCGGCCGCGCACCAGCAGCAGCGGCTCGCTGCGCACGACCGCACGGAACCGCTCGTACACCTGCGGCAGGACGATGAGGTTCACCTGCGCGAGCTCGTCCTCGAGCAGCATGAACACGACGCCGTTCGCGGTCGACGGCCTTTGCCGCGCGACGACGAGCCCCGCGAACTGTGCATCTTCCCCGTGGGCAAGACCTCGCAGCTGCTCGCTGGAAAGCGTCCCGCGCGGCAGGTGCGGGCGCAGCAGTTCGAGCGGGTGGACGCCGACGGAGAGGCTCGTCGTCCGGTAGTCGGCGAGCATCCGCTCCCACACCGTCGGCTCGGGCAGGTCGGGCGTCTCGACCGTCGGCTCGAGGGGAAGCGCGAGCTGCTTCGCCTTTCCCTCGGTGCCGGGGACGCTCGCCGGGCGCGGCACGAGGCCGAGCTGCCAGAGAAGCTCGCGGCGCCGCAGGCCGAACCCGTCGCAGGCGCCCGACTCGGCGAGCGCGCGGAGCTCGTCCTCCGAGAGCCCCGTCCGCTGCGCGAGCTCGCGGATCGAGGAGTAGGGCCGATTGGCGGCGACCACCTCCGCGTCGTCCTCCCCCAGCCCGGTCACATACTTCAGCCCGACCCTGACCGCGCCGTCCTCGATCGTGCAGCCGGCCTCGCTGCGGTTGACGTCGGGTGTGCGCGTCTCCACCCCGCGCCGCTGCCCGTCGCGGACGAGCGTCGCGGGCGGGTAGAAGCCCATCGGCTGTGCGTTGAGGAGCGCGGCGAGGAACTCCGGCGCGTAGTGGTGCCGCAGCCACGCCGACTGGTACGCGAGCAGCCCGAACGCCGCCGCGTGCGACTTCGGGAAGCCGAAGCCCGAGAACGCGACGAGCTTGTCGTAGAGCTCGTGCGCCTTCGGCTCCTCCACCCCCTTCTCGAGCGCGCCGGCGACGAACCGCTCCCGCCAGGCCTCGAGCGCCGCGTGCGAGCGCTTGCGGCTCATCGCGCGCCGCAGCCCCTCCGCCTCCCCCACGCTGAAGCCGGCGAGGTGGACTGCGACGTCGAGCACCTGGTCCTGGAAGACGACGACGCCGAGCGTCTCGCGCAGGGGCTCCTCGAGCAGCGGATGGTCGGCCGGCGCGCGGTAGCTCGGATCGTCGCGCAGCAGCTGCCGGCGCTCGACGTACGGGTGCACGGCCTTCCCCTGGATCGGCCCCGGCCGCACGAGCGCGACCTGAACCGTGATGTCGTCGATCGTCTCCGGCCGCGTGCGGAGGATGACCTGCATTTGCGCGCGGCTCTCGATCTGGAAGCAGCCGACCGTGTCGGCGCGCTGGATCTCCTCGAACACGTCCGGGTCGTCGAGCGGAATGCGCGAGAGGTCGATGCGCCGATTTCGATGAAGACCCACGAGGTCGACGCACTCCTCGACCGCCGACAGCATCCCGAGCCCGAGCAGGTCGATCTTGAGGAAGCCGGCGTCGGCGCAGGAGTCCTTGTCCCACTGGCACATTTGCCGTCCCTCCATCGCCGCCGGCTGGACCGGCACGAGGTCGACGAGCGGACGGGAGGAGATGACCATCCCGCCCGGATGCTGCGAGATGTGGCGCGGCAGGCCGGCGATCTCGGCGCAGAGAGCGCCGAAGGCGCGCCAGCGCGGCGAGCGGAGCTTCGTTGCCGCGTCGGGCAGCGCCGCGATCTCGTCGGCGACGCGCTGCGCGTTCCAGCCGTCCGTGAGACGGGCGAGCCGCTCGAGGTCGGCATACGGGAGGCCGAGCGCCTTGCCGACGTCCCGGATCGCGCCGCGCGAGCGGTAGGTCGCGAAGCTCGCGACGAGCGCGGCGTGCTCCTGCCCGTAGCGCTCGACGACGCGGACGATCAGCTTCTCGCGGATGTCGCGCGGGAAGTCGAGGTCGATGTCCGGCACCGACGCGAGCTCGCGGTTGAGGAAGCGGCCGAGCGAGAGGTTGTTGGCGACCGGGTCGACGTGCGAGAGGCCGGTCAGGTAGCAGACGAGCGAGCCGACCGAGGAGCCGCGCCCGCGGCCCGGCGGCAGGACATGTCGCATCGACCCGGGGCCGCGCACCTCGAGCGCCACCTCCCGCGCGAGCTCGAGCACCTCCCAGTGGAGGAGGAAGAAGCCGGCGAGACCGAGCTCGTCGATGAGCGCGAGCTCCTCCTCCAGGCGCCGGCGCACGCGCCGCTTGTGGCCGTTCAGGTCGCTGTAGCGCTCGGCGAAGGCGTTCTCGCAGACGCGGCGCAGCTGCACGATCGCCGGCTCGGCGCCGTCCGAGAAGTCCGGGTAGCGGTAGCCGAGCTCCTCCGTGAGGTCGAACTCGAGGCGTTCGGCGAGCCGAGCGGTCTGCTCGACGGCTTCAGGGAAATCTGCAAAGCGATCGAGGTTCTGCGCGGGGGAAAGAAGTGCGGACTCGTGGTTGCCGCGCCGCTCCCTTTCGCAGCCCTCGAGGGAGGTGCGGCAGCGGACGGCGACGAGCACGTCCTGGAGTGCGGCGCGGCGGCGGTCGTGCGCGTGGACGTCGCCCGTCGCGACCGTCCGGACCCCCAGCGAGCCGGCGAGGTCGCGCAGGCGCGCGTTCCGGCGTACGTCGCCGCGCTCGTACGGACGCTGCAGCTCGACATAGAAGCGGTCGCTGCCGAAGGCGCGCGCGAGGCGCGCCGCGGCGTTCGGGTTGCGGACGGCGAGCCCGTCGCGGGCGCAGCCCGAGAGGCAGACGAGCCCTTCGTTCAGATCCTCGAGCAGCGCCTGGTCGAGCCGCGGCGGCAGCGGATCGCGGTTCGTCGTGTCGCGCGTGTGCGCGTGCGCCGCCGTCAGCAGCCGGCAGAGGTTCGCGTAGCCGCGTGCCGACTCCACGAGCACCGTGACGTGCGACTCGTCCGCGAGGGTCACCTCCGCACCGGTGATCGGGCGGACGCCGAGGTGCTTCGCCGCGTGCGCGAACTCGAGCGAGCCGAAGACGCCATCGTGGTCGGTGAGCGCGAGCGCCTCGTAGCCGAGCTCGGCCGCGCGCGCGGCGAGCTCCTCCGGCTGCGACGCCCCGTCGAGGAACGAGTACGCCGAGTGCGCGTGCAGCTCGACGTAGGTCATGATTCCTCGTGATGGACGAGCCGTACTTCATCCGGCCGGGCGAGGGCGAGCGGGTCGGGCCGCGCGGGCACCGCGTCCTCTCGGAGCTGCCGCACATCGAGGCGCTCGAGCTCTCGTTCGAGCCCGGGTTCGAGGGCGTCGCCCCGCACACGCACCCCGACCACACCGACTCGTTCTATGTGCTCGAGGGCGAGGTCGAGTTCCTCCAGGACGGCGAGTGGCACCGTGTCGGCCCCGGGACGTTCCTCTCGGTGCCGCCGAACGTCGAGCACGGCTTTCGCCCCTGCGGAGTGTCGTTCCGACTGCTCAACTTCCACACACCCCGCACCGGCTTCATCGAGTCGCTGCGGAAGGACTAGCGTCATCCCCTGAGTCTAGGCGAACGTATGTTCGTGCGCGACAGGTTGTCCCGCTCGCGGCTCTATCTCGTCCTCGAGGCACGCCCGCACGGTGAGGATCCGCGGCCGTTGCTCGACGCGGCGCTCCGCGGCGGCGTCGACGTGGTCCAGCTCCGTGACAAGGAGCTCGACGACGCCGGACTGGTCGCCGCGGCCGGGCCCTTCCGGGCGGCGTGCGAGGAGCACGGCGTGCTCTTCGTCCTCAACGACCGGCCGGATCTCGTCGAGGCGTGCGGCGCCCACGGTGTCCACGTCGGCCGGGACGACCTGCGCGTCGAGGAGGCGCGGGCGCTCGTGGGGCCGGACCGGCTGATCGGGCTCTCCGCGTCGACGATCTCCGAGCTCGACGACGTCGCGGGCGCGGACTACGTCGGGGTCACCGCGTTCGCCACCCCGACGAAGGAGGATGCACTCGCGGGTGGTCTCGAGCTCCTCCGGGCCGCAGCGCGGACGCTCACCGTCCCGTGGTTCGCCATCGGCGGGATCGAGCTCTCGAACGTCGCCGGGGTGGCGGCCGCCGGCGCGTGGGGCGTCGCGGTGGTCCGTGCGATCCGTGACGCGCAGGATCCGGAGGCGGCGGCGCGGGAGCTGCGTAAAGCGCTAGATCGGCAGCAGTAGGTCGATCTCGTCGGAGCGCCGGTAGTGCTCGAGGCTCGGACGGCTCTCGTCGGCCGTCGTTTCCCGCGTCATCTCGTCGAAGGTCGGGCCGATCCGCTCGTAGACCCCGGGTGGCTCGCCGCGCAGGCGGGCGCGGAGGTAGCGGCCGCCGGGGAGCGTGCCCGACTCGAGGCCGGGAACGAGCTCGTCGCCGTCACGCACCTCGACGCAGGCGCGGTAGTCCTCCGCGACCGGGTCGAAGGCGCCGTAGAACTGCCGGCCGCGCAGCGGGACGACGGCCTCCAGCTCGTCCCATGCGCGGCGGATATTCGCGATCCCGTCGGGGACGCGGACGAACTGCACCGGGATCTCGTCGCGCTCGATCTCGCTGAAGTCGGTCATGCGCCTCGCTCCGCCGCTTTTGCGTAGGTGCTACGCACCGCGTCCTCCGTTTTTGCCCAGGTGCTACGCACCGCGCTGGGTGTACCACGCGCCGCGTGCGCCGTCGTGGAAGACGACGGTGTTCTCGCCGCTCTCGAGTACGAGCTCGAAGTAGCGGCGGACGACGGGCTCCTCGGTCCACCACCGGTCGACGACGCGCCACTCCTCCCGCACGAGCGCGACGGCTCGATGGTTCACCTCGAGCGGCCTCGCGTTCGCATCGGCCTCGACGCGCGCCGCCCGGGGTGCGTTGAACCGGGCGACTACTCGTCCTTCGGCACCAGCAACGCCCGCGATTCCGGAACGCGCGACCACGGCGTGACCATGGGGGAACCCATGGTTCCCCCATGAGCCCCCTCCTTCTGGCCCGGGCATTACTCGTCCTTCGGCACCAGCAACGCCCGCGATTCCGGAACGCGCGACCACGGTGCCACCTCCACGACGTTGCATACGGAGCCGGAGCCGGTGCTCGCCCTCACCTGGCGCAGCCCGTCCCGCAGCCTGGCGCGGTCCTCGGCGCCGGCGGCGAGCAGCTCGAGCTGGTGCCCGGTCGGCTCGGTCAGCTCGACAAGCTCGAGACGGAGCTCGGTGACCGGCGCGGGCAGCTCGGCGAGCCGCGGCGAGAGTGCGATGCGGATCCGGTCGGGATCGGCGCTCGGCTCGCGCAGGGTCAGCGTCCGCCGCCACGAGCCGCCGCTCTCGACGCGGGCCGCGAGCGCGACCTTCCGGACGAAGCGATCGCGCCGCTCGGGCCGCGCGAGTGCAGCGTCCACGAGCCCCGCGAGCGCGCGCCTCAGCGTCAGCTCGTTGCCGACCGCTTCCGGGAATTCGAACGAGGCGGCGACGATTGCGGGCGGGCGACGGCCGCGCACCCGCGCGGCCGTCCCACCTCTCGCCAGACCCCAGGCGCGCCGGCCGTCCGGCCCCAATCGTTCGGCGACGGCGCCACCCGGGAGCCCGGCAAGCTGCCCCAGCTTGCGAACTCCGAGCGCTTCGAGCTCCTCGTAGCGGCCGCGCTCGAGCGGCAGGAGCGTGAGCGGCAGCGGTGCGAGGAACTGCGGCAGCTCCTCGTCGGCGACGACGACGACCTGCCCCGGCCGCGCGACCGACGCTGCGGCGAGCGCGGCGAAGCGCCGTCCGGCCGCCCCGATCCGCGCGTCCCACTCCGTACCGACAGCCGTGAGCGCCCGCCTGAGCGCCGGCTCGAGGCCGCCGTAGAGCCGCTCGACTCCCCGCGTCTCGAAGTACGCGACGCCGAGCGAGGCCGGCTCGACGGCGAAGCCCGCGTCCTCGAGCGCATGGAGGATCTCCTCCCAGGCCTGCTCCGCACCGGCCGCGTCCGGCTCGACGAGTGCGAGCGAAGGACAGGTCGCGAGCGCCTCCCCCAGCCGCATCCCCGGCCGAACGCCCGCTGCCTCCGCGGCTGCCGTGACCGGGCCGAGCAGCGGCTCTCCCTGCGGCTCGGGCGCCAGCGCCGCCGGGCGCAGGGCGAGCGTCGGCGAGCGCCGTAGCGCCGCCTTAAGCTCGAGCCCTGGGATGGCGAGACAAGCGATCACGGGAACGTATGTTCTACACGAACATGCGTTCCCCTGTCAAGAAAGGAGCAGGAATGGTCGAGGAAGCACGCCTGGACGACGTCGGCTCGGGGCTCGCGCCTGTCTCCCCCCGGTCGCCGAGCACGCGCGAGCCTACGGCGCGGGCGTCGAGTCGGAGACACCCGACCCGATGGAGGCGTATTCCCCGTTCGCGCACTGGCAGCTCGGCAGGCCGGACGCCTGGCTCGAGCTGCCGTGGGTAGGTTCAGCGCCGCCGGGTACCGCGAGCGACCGCGAGAAGGGGATGCCAGAGGAGACGTGAAGCCCCGACTCGGATGCTCGCGAACCCCAGCAAGGCGACAATCGCCGCGAGCTCGGGATCGAGCAAGAACACCCACGCGGCGGGGTCGAGCAAAGCGAACGGCGTCAGCACGAGGAGGAGAGCGGCGAGGCCCCAGAGGACCCACACCCGCCCCGAATGGCGACCGGCGATCAGGCGAAGCCCGACGAGAAACCGCTGCACGCTGTCCATCACCACAGGCTAGCGCCGCCCTCGTCGACGATCATTGGGCGATGGCGCCCGACCACGGTCACCGCAAGTGCAGGATCGACAAGTGGGTGTGGGCGGCGCGCTTCGCGAAGACGCGGAGCGCGGCGACGGAACTCGTCCTCGCCGGGCATGTCAGGGTCGGCGGCGAGCGGGTCAAGCCGGCACGGGAGGTCGTGCCGGGCGACACGGTCGAGATCCGGCTCGGCATGACGCGCCGCGTCGTCGTGGTCACGGGCCTCGCCGATCGGCGAGGGCCGGCGACGGTCGCCGCAACGCTCTACGAGGAGACGCCCGAGTCGCGCGAGGAGCGCGAGCGGCTGGCGGTGGAGCGACGGCTGGCGCGTCCGCTCGGCGCAGACCTCGGAGCGCGCCCGACGAAACAGGAGCGCCGCCGGCTAGACGCGCTGCGAAAGGGGCAGCGGCGGCGATGAGATGGGTCGCGTTCCTCCGCGCCGTCAACCTCGGAGCCCGGAACAAGGTGTCGATGGCGAAGCTCAGGGCGCTGCTCGAGGAGGCCGGCTACGCGAACGTCAGGACGTACATCGCGAGCGGCAACGTCGTCCTCGACGGGCCTGCCGGCAAGAAAGCCGTCAGCGCGGCGCTCGAGCGCCTGGTCGCGGACGCCTTCGACGTGGAGACGACGGCGATCCTCCGGAAGCCGCGCGAGCTCGCGGTGACGCTGGACAGGCATCCGTTCGGCTCGGACACCTCCACGACGCACGTCGCGTTCCTTGCCGCGCGGCCCGCCAGGGCCGCAGCCGATCGACTCGAGAAGGCCGCCGGCGGGGGCGATCGCGTGGTTCTCGCCGGCGCGGACGTCTACCTCAGGCTCCCGCAAGGGGTCCACAGCTCGGGTCTCTCGCCGGCGCGCGTCGAGTCGCTCCTCGGCGTCCCCGCCACGATGCGGAACTGGCGGACGGTCGCGGCACTGGCCGAGCTTGCGGCAGAGGCGTAGGCTCGCGCCCAACGCGACCAGAGGGAGGATCAATGCCACTAGCACGCGTCGTTACGTTCGAGGGAGTCAACTCGGACCGGATCGCTGAGATCAAGAGCAGGATCGAGGGCGGCGAGCCGCCGGAGGGAATGCCGCCGAGCGAGCTCATGATTCTCCACGATCCCGAAGGCGAGAGGTCACTCGCGATCGTGGTGTTCGACAACGAGGACGACTACCGGAAGGGCGACGAGATCCTCGGCTCGATGCCCGGACCGGAGACGCCCGGCCAGCGGACGTCGGTCACCAAGTACGACGTCGCCGTTCGCGCGAGCTCGTAGTCAGAGCGCCACTTCGGCCGCGGGGCCGACGCGGCGAACGTAGCGCGGGACGACGTCGAGGGCGTTCTCCCGAGCGCAGCGCTCGACGTCGGCCTCGAGGCCGTGGCGCCTCAGGTTTGCGGCGCTGCGGCTCGCGCCTAGCCCCTCCATGGCGGTCGGGAAGCTGCGGGCGAGCAGGATCGCCGCGCGCGCCGAGTCCTCGGGCTCGCCGCCGAGCGCCTCCGCGATGCGGCCGGCGCAGTAGGCGTCGTCGAGGGCGAGCTCGCCGAGCACGCCGGCGCAGAGCACCGCGACGTCCTCCCCGCTCTCGCGCGCAGCCGCCGCGACCGCGTCGACGTTGAGGAGCGATCCCACGTACACGCGCTGGAAGCGCTCGGCGGCCGCGACGAGCAGGCGCGTCCCGTTCGTCGTGGTGAGGACGAGTGTCTCGGCCGCCGGCTCCCCTTCGACCTCCCGCGGGGAGTTGCCGAAGTCGAAGCCCTCGATGGGCTTGAGCCGCCGCTCGCCGGCGAGCTTCACCGGGCCTTCCGTCTCCGAGAGCGCGCGCGCCTCCTCGATCTCCGCGCAGCAGAGGACGCGCCCGTATCCCGACGCCAGCGCCTGACAGATCGTGGAGGTCGCGCGGAGCACGTCGACGACGATCCCGAGAGGTGCGGGGGTCTGCTCCCCCGGTGTGAAGGCCACGTGGACGCGCACCGCGGGGGCTAGGCTAGCCCGGATGTCCGCGGCCGAGACCCGCTACTGCTACCGGCATCCGGACCGCGAGACGGGGCTCTCCTGCTCGGACTGCGGGCGGCCGATCTGCGCCGACTGCGCCACCTTCGCGCCGGTCGGGATCAAGTGCCCCGACCACGCCGGAGTCCGGCGCGGCCCCACGACACGGATCCGGCCGCGCCCCGTGCGCCGCGCTCCGGGTGTTGCCCTGGCCTCGGGGCAGGCGCCGGTGACGAGGATCCTGATCGCGATCAACCTCGCGATCTACCTGCTCACCGTGGTGCAGGGCGCAGGGCTCAACTCCCCGGGCGGGCGGCTGTTCAACAAGATGTTCCTCTACGGCCCGTTCGTGGCTCACGGCGACTGGTGGCGTCTCGTGACCTCGATGTTCCTTCACGAGGGCCTTCTCCACATCGGCTTCAACATGGTCGCGCTCTACCTGATCGGGTCGCCGGTCGAGCAGTACCTCGGCAGGGCGCGCTACATCGGCCTCTACTTCGTCTCGGGTCTCGCCGGCTCCGCCGGCGCGCTGGTGCAGGCGCCGCACACTCCGACGCTGGGGGCGTCCGGCGCCATCTTCGGGATCCTCGGTGCGATGCTCATCATCGAGTGGCAGGTGACCGGGCGTCTCGCCGGCAACGCGATGACGTGGATCGTGATCAACCTGGTCATCTCGTTCTCGATCCCGAACATCTCCTGGGGCGGTCACGTC
>DASTZY010000097.1:0-2930 GCA_035764085.1 Gaiellaceae bacterium | reverse complement strand
TCCTCCTTTCCCGCTCGATCTGAGCGGGGCCGCGAGTCAGTCGGTCATATCGGACATCGTGTGCTCATCTCGCGAGTGCTCCCGATACCGGGGATAGAGGCGCGGCAGCTGTACGTCCGGGTCGCGAAGGAACTCGTCCCGTCCGATGTCGATCCATACGTCACCGTCTCCGGGGGTGCAGCGCTCGGCGCCGGCGAACGCTGCGATGGCGGCGGCCGCTGGTTTCGGTGAGCCGTCGGCTCGCCAGAGCCCGAAGGTGCGCTCGTGGAGAGCGAGATCGAAGGGCGGGTGCTCCAAAAGCGACGGGGCGTAGTCGGAGTAGCACCAGAGCAATGCGCCCACACAGCCGGCGCGACGAAGGGCCTTCAGAGCCGCGGTGGTGTACGCGGCCGCCACTTCTTCTTCGACAAGACACGTCGGACGGCGAGCGCCGGCGTTCTGCTCGACCGGATCGCCGCGGCGGTAAGTGGGGAGACCGAACTCGCTGAACAGGACGTCGCGACCTTCCCCGAGCCAGTACGTCATACGGGCCAGGAACGGGAGCAGTTCATCGTCGGTTGGGCCGTGCGCCCAGCGAGCGTAAATCGGGTAGCCATGCATCGAGAGGAGATCGCATACCTTGGACGCTTCGAGCGGCCCAAGCCGGCGGTCCTCTTCGAGGTCTTCCATGTGCAACCCGACCGTGATGCGCGCCGTATCGTCGGCGCCGCGGATCGCCGCGCTGAGGTGTGCGAGCCAGGCCCGTGCGGCCGTCCGGGTTGGAGGGCGCACGCAATTGGAGTTCTCGTTGCCGAGGTCCCACGCCCAGACCGCCTCATGTCCGGCGAGGGCGGCTGCCGCCTCTGCGGCGAGAAGAGCCTGGGCATCTCCGACCGCCGGGTCGGTGTACCAGTTGCGGAGCCCGGCATGGACGACCCTCCCGCCCGAGACGACCCGGAAGCGACGGTCACCGTCCGGGCCCCCGAGCGCCCAGGCCGGAATCCAATTCACTCCGCTCATGTGGCCGGTGAAGAGGGTTGGGATGAGCGCGAGCCCGAGCCCTGCGGCGAGATCGGCGACCTCGACGAGCCGCTCGAGCATCCACTGGTCGACCTGGTCTGGAGCCGGCTGGAAGTCTTCCCAGGTGAGAAACACCCTCACGGAGTCGAGACCGCAGGCGGCGATCCGCGCAAAGTCGGCTTCAACCTCTGCCAGATCGAAGTTCGACCACCAGCTCATCGCGGTACGCGCCGGCCAGTAATTGACGCCGACCCGAAACAGCTCTGCCTGCGTCGGGCTCAGCGGCTGCTCGCTTCGCGGTTCCGCGCGTCGCGGTGGAGTTCGACGACGCGCTGATAGAGAGCGAGGTAGTCGTCCACCATCCGCTCGACGTCGAAGCGTCCTTCCACCGATGCCCGCACGCCTGCCCGGTCTAGGGCTGTCGACGCCGCGACGGCGGCAACGGCCTCCTCCTGGGTATCGACGAGAAAGCCGTTTTCGCCGTGACGGACGATCTCTGCCATCGAGCCGCGTCGCCTCGCGATGACGGGGGTGCCACACGCCATCGCTTCGACGACACTGAAGCCGAATGGCTCGTCGAAGTTGATGAGGTGCAAGAGCGCCCGCGCGCCGCCGAGCAGGCTCACGCGACGGTCGTGTCCGACTGCGCCGATATAGCTCACCCGCTTCCCGTCGAGGCGCGGCTCCACGAGCTGCTCGAAATAGCCGCGGTCCTGAATGATCCCGGCGATCGTGAGCGGCAGGCCGGCGCGCTCGGCGACGTCGATCGCCTCCGCTACCCCCTTGTCCGGATGAATCCGCCCGAAGAACAGGAGGTAGTCGCCCGGCGTCCGCTGGAGCTCGAATTGGTGCAGGTCGATGCCGTGGTGGATCGTGGCGACGTAGTGAAGACGCTCGTGCCGGTCCGCATCGCTGATCGCGACGTAATAGCCGTGCCTGTCGTACTTCCCGAAGACGGGAACGATCTGCTCCGAAGAGAAGCCGTGAATCGTCGTGACGACCGGCGTGTCGACCAGGCCGCTGTACGTCAGCGGCAGGAAGTCGAAGCTGTTGTGGATCACGTCGAACTCGGCCGCTTGTTCGAAGACGGCAGAGATGTGCAGCGCCTCCCAGACCTTCGCATCCAATGCTGGATCCTCGGAATAGCCGGTAGGCGCCGTGCCGACGAGATGAGCAGCCGTGACGGAGTCGGCCGTGGCGAACAAGGTCACGTCGAGTCCTCGCCTGACGAGGCCCTCGGTCAACAGAGAGGCGAACTGCTCCCACGGCCCGTACCCGCGCGGCGGTACCCGCCAGGAGATCGGTGCGAGGATCGCGACCCGCATGGGCCAGATCATGTCGGTGGAGGAGCCCGACTGCGATACTCGTACGCATGGGGGAGATCGATCCGGAAGGCACGCGGAGGGGCGGGCTCGACGCCTTCCTCGACCAGAAGCTCGACGAGGGTTACGTGATCGAGACCCGCACAGACACGCATGCGGTGATCTTCCGCCGCCCGAGAGGTCTCAGACGCTTCACGAGCGGCGCGGACCCGGGACGCTACGTGGTCGAAGTCGACGAGGACGGAACCGCGACGATGCGTTCGGCAGAGCCGCGACGGGCATGAAGCGACGCAAGGCCGCCCGGTGATGAACATCCTCGACCGTCCCGGCTGACAGCCTCAACCGCCCACAGGGAGGCCAAACGATGGCGACCAAGGACAAGAACACCAAGAAGGCCATGGAGAAGAAGCCGGCTCAAAAGACGCTGAAAGAGAAGCGCAAGGCCAAGAAGGCAAAGAGGTAGAGCCGGGCAGAAGCGCCGGGGAACCATGGCGTCCTGGCTGAACCTCCGTGCTACCGTGAGTGCGCGGCGCCGTTCGGCGCCCGGAGATCCAGCTTCTCGTTCCTCCTGATCGCAGGCGTTTCGAGTCTCTCGCATCTCGGACCCTG
>DASTZY010000096.1:0-6397 GCA_035764085.1 Gaiellaceae bacterium | reverse complement strand
GGCGCTCGTCTACGAATAGGAGAAACCGAAAATGGCTTCCGGACTGATCGCGCTGCTCGTGATCGCCCTGCTCGTCCTCTTCATCCTCTTCCGGACGGTGCGCATCGTGCCGCAGGCGCGGGCGGGGGTGGTCGAGCGCCTCGGCCGCTACTCGCGCACGCTCACACCGGGGCTCGCGATCGTGGTGCCGTTCATCGACCGCATCCGCGACATGATCGACCTGCGCGAGCAGGTGGTCTCGTTCGACCCGCAGCCGGTGATCACCGAGGACAACCTGGTCGTCTCGATCGACTCGGTCATCTACTTCCAGGTCACCGACCCGAAGTCCGCGACCTACGAGATCGCGAACTACATCCAGGCGATCGAGCAGCTCACGGTCACGACGCTGCGGAACGTGATCGGCGGGATGGCGCTCGAGAAGACGCTCACCTCGCGGGACGAGATCAACGGCCAGCTGCGCGGCGTGCTCGACGAGGCGACCGGCAAGTGGGGCATCCGGGTCAACCGCGTCGAGCTGAAGGCGATCGACCCGCCGGCCTCGATCCAGGACTCGATGGAGAAGCAGATGCGCGCCGACCGCGACAAGCGGGCTGCGATCCTCCAGGCGGAGGGCGAGCGGCAGTCGTCGATCCTCAAGGCCGAGGGCGAGAAGCAGGCGGCGATCCTGCGCGCCGAGGGAGAGCGGCAGGCCACGATGCTGCAGGCGGAGGGACAGGCGAAGGCGATCGAGACCGTGTTCGGCGCCATCCACGAGGGAAAGCCCGATCCCGAGCTCCTCGCCTACCAGTACCTGCAGGTGCTGCCGCAGATCGCGCAGGGGGAGTCGAACAAGGTCTGGATCATCCCGAGCGAGCTGCAGTCGGCGGTCGGCCGGGTCGCCGGGGCGGTCAAGGACATCGCCACCTCGTCGACGCCGCCCCCGCTGACGGACGGGAAGCAGCCCGAGTAGTAGGCTTCGGCCGCCTTGGCCGAGAAGTCGTCTGCGGTAGAGGACAAGCGGCGCCAGCTCCTCGACGCGGCCGTGCGGGTCTTCGCGCGGAAGGGGTTCCACGCGAGCCGGGTCGGCGACATCGCCGAGGAGGCAGGCGTCGCCCACGGTCTGCTCTACCACTACTTCGAGTCCAAGGACCAGGTGCTCGAGGCGGTGTTCCACGAGAACTGGAGCGTCCTGCTGGCGCGCATCGCGAGCGTGGAGGAGACGGACGAGCCCGCCGCCGACCAGCTCCGCCACATCGCGGCGATCGTCCTGCGCACGTGGCTCCATCTGCCCGACGTCGTCCGGGTCGTGATCCAGGAGTTCGGCCGCAGCCCGGAGCTCGCCGAGCGGATCGGGGACCTCGCGCAGCCGATCGAGGCGATCGAGCGCGTGATCGCGCGCGGGATCGAGCGAGGCGAGTTCCGCCAGGGAATCGACGCCCGCGTGGCCGCAACGGTCGTGTACGGCTCGATCGACGAGCTCCTGACCGCCTGGGTGCTCGACCGGCTCCCGTCCGGCGAGGAGGACGTGGCCGCCGCCGAGCAGACGCTGCTCGAGCTCAGCCTGCTCGGGTTGCGGGCGCCGTAGAGACCAGCTCCGCGAACCGCGCCGCGCCCACGTTCCCGCCCGAGAGGACCACGCCGGCGGAGCGCCCGCGCGCGTCGACCTTCCCGCTCAGGAGCGCGGCGACGCCGACGGCGCCGCTCGGCTCGACGACGAGCTTGAGCCGGTCGAAGAGGAAGACCATCGCCTCGACGATCTCCTCGTCGCTCACCGTGACGACCCCGTCCACGCGTTCCCGGTTCACTGCGAATGTCAGCTCGCCCGGCTCGGTGGCCTGCAGCCCGTCGGCGATCGTGCGGGGGACGTCGATCCGCACGCGCTCGGCACCCGCGAGCGAGCGGCGCGTGTCGTCGCCGGCCTCCGGCTCCACGCCGATCACCTCGATCCCCGGCCGGAGCGCCTTCGCCGCGGTCGCGCAGCCGGCGATGAGCCCGCCGCCGCTGACGGGCACGAGCAGGACGTCGAGCTCCGGCGCGTCCTCCAGCAGCTCGAGGGCGACCGTGCCCTGGCCGGCCATCACGAGCGGGTCGTCGTACGGCTTCACGAGCTCGAGCCCGCGCTCGGCGGCCAGGCGGGCGCCGATCTCCTCGCGGCTCTTCGTCCATCGGTCGTAGGGGACGACCTCGGCGCCGTAGCCGCGCGTCGCGTCCAGCTTCGCCTGCGGGGCGTCCTCGGGCATCACGATCGTCGCGCGCGAGCCGAGGAGGCCGGCGGCGATGGCCACCGCCTGCGCGTGGTTGCCGGACGAGTAGGCGAGCACGCCGCGGCGGAGCGCGTCCTCCTCGAGCGACGAGATCTTGTTGTACGCGCCGCGGAACTTGAAGGCGCCGCCGCGCTGGAAGCACTCCGCCTTGAGGTGGACGGTCGCGCCGGTGCGCTCGTCGAGCGTCCGCGAGGTGAGGACGGGCGTGCGGTGGGCCACGCCCGCCAGCCGCTCGGCGGCGCGCTCGACGTCCCGCAGCTCGAGGCTCATCGGCATGGAGCCGCGCCGCGGCGGAACAGGCCGAAGCCCCAGAGCCGGCCGGCGTAGAGGTAGTACGCGGTGCGGGCCTGCGCCGTGTCGTGCACGAGCGCCTCGTAGCCCGGGCACGTGACGCTGCGCGTCGGGCCCACCAGCACGTGTACCGCGAGCGGCGTCGAGCCGAACCGGAGCTTGCCCGGGGCGTGCCAGCCGGCCGGGCTCCAGACGGTGTAGACGCCCGAGACGCGTCCTCCAGCGAACTCGACCGCGAGGCCACGCCTGCCGAACGCCCGGTACGTGAAGTACCACGTCCGGCGCCGGCAGTCCCTGCATGTCCCGTAGAAGCCGCCGAGCGCCGCGCGGACGGCGTCGCTCGACTCGCCGAGCCGGACTCCGCCGAGGGAGCGCCCGGGCACGAGCGTTCCCGCCCTCGGCAGCCCGGCCGCCGCCGGCGCCGCGAGGACGAGGACGGCAGCGGCCGTGGCGATCAGGCTGCGCCTCATATGCTCAGGAGTATGTCGCTCTGGGAAGCCGTTGCAGGACTCACGGTCAAGGTGGACGACTACGCGCTGCAGCGGCGCGAGTCGGCGACACCAAGCGGCTGGACGCGCGTGACGACCACGGTCGCCGTCCAGGGAGACGGCGTGACGGGGGAGGGCGAGGACGTCAACTACAAGGCGGAGGACCACGACCACGTCCCGGACGAGCTCATGCTCGCCGGCACGTGGAGCCTCGACGATCTCTCGCACCACCTCGACGAGCTCGAGCTCTGGAGCGGCGACCCGGACGACCACACCGGCCAGGACCATCGCCGCTGGGGGTTCGAGAGCGCCATCCTCGACCTGGCCCTCCGGCAGAACGAGGTCGGCCTCGGCGAGGCCGTCGGGCGCAGGGAGCTTCCCGTCCGGTTCGTCGTCTCGACGCGCGCCGCGCCGGAGCGGTGGCTCGAGGTCGCACCCGGGCTCGAGTTCAAGCTCGACGCCGAGAAGGACTGGGACCGGCCGCTCCTGGGGCGGCTGCGCGCGCTCGACCGCGTCCGCGTCGTCGACCTGAAGGCGTACTACCGCGGCACGGTCGTCGACCTCGCCCCCGACCCCGAGCTCTACCGCGCGGTCGTCGAGGAGCTGCCCGACGCCGTGATCGAGGACCCGTGGCTCGAGGACGGCCTGCGCGAGGCGCTCGCCGGCGCCGAGGACCGCCTGAGCTTCGACGCGCCCGTCCATTCGCTGCGCGACCTCGACGATCTGCCCCTCGAGCCGCACTGGCTGAACATCAAGCCGTCCCGGTTCGGGACGGTGCGGGAGCTGCTCCAGACGATCGAGGCCTGCGAGGAGCGCGGCATCCGGATGTACGGCGGTGGCCAGTTCGAGCTCGGGCCGGGGCGCCTCCAGATCCAGCGGCTCGCGAGCGTCTTCTACCCCGAAGGGCCGAACGACGTGGCGCCGTCCGTCTACAACGAGGGCGAGCCGCGCGAGGGCCTGCCGCAGAGCCCGCTGCCCGCGCCCGAGGGAATCGGCCTCTGAACCTCCTGGAGGACACGGGCCGCCTGGGTGACGCCCTCGGCGCGCGCGGCTGGGGCTGCAGCGTCTACGAGCTGCCGCCTGGCAAGGCGAGCCCGTACCACTGGCACGTCGGCGAGGAGGAGTGTCTCCTCGTGCTCGAGGGAGAGCCGACGCTGCGGACGCCCGACGGCGAGCAGCGGCTGAAGCCCTGGGACCTCGCGCTGTTCCGGCGCGGCGAGACGGGCGCGCACCAGCTGCGGAACGACACGGCTGAGCCGGTCCGTGCCGCGTTCTTCTCCACCCTCTCGGACCCGGAGGTCGCCGTCTACCCGGACGAGGACAGGATCGGTGTGATCGCCGGCTCGAACCGCGACGACATGGAGACGATCCGCGGCTGGGTCGAGGTGCGGCGGTGATCGTCAACCTCCTTGCCGTCGAGCCCGGGGAGGAGAACGACCGCGACGGCTTCCGTTTCCGTGGCCGGTGGGTGGGCGAGCCGCTCGGCGCCGAGCTTCTCGGCTGTGCCCTTTACGACCTGCCGCCGGGGGAGCAGCTCTGGCCCTATCACTACCACCTCGGCAACGAGGAGTGGGCGGTCGTCGTGGCGGGCGCGCCCACGGTGCGCGCGCCCGACGGCGAGCGCGAGCTTCGCCCCGGCGACATCGTCCCGTTCCCGGAGGGCGAGGAGGGAGCGCACACGTTCCTGAACCACAGCGGCGAATCCGCCCGCGTCGCGCTCTTCTCGACGCTGAACCGCTCGACGCTGCCCGTCTATCCCGACAGCGGCAAGGTCGCCGCGAAGGGAAAGTGCTTCCGGCTCGCGGACGCCGTCGACTACTGGGACGGCGAGGGCCCGCGCTAGCGGAACGCGTTCTCGCCCGTCAGCGCCTTGCCGACGGAGAGCGTGTGCACCTCGTGCGTGCCCTCGTAGGTGAGGACCGTCTCGAGGTTGTTCATGTGGCGGATCACCGGGTACTCGAGCGTGATCCCGTTCCCGCCCAGGATCGACCGCGCCGTGCGCGCGACCTCGAGCGCTCCGCGGACGTTCCCCATCTTCCCGAGCGAGACGTGCTCGGGACGCAGCGTGCCCTCGTCCTTCATGCGCCCGAGATGGAGCGCGACGAGCGCGCCGCGGTTCACCTCCAGCGCCATCTCGGCGAGCTTCTGCTGCGTCAGCTGGTAGCCGGCGATCGGCTTGCCGAAGACGATCCGCTCCTTCGCGTACTCGAGCGCCGACTCGTAGCAGGCGCGCCCGGCGCCGACCGCGCCCCACACGATCCCGTAGCGGGCTTCGTCGAGGCACGACTGCGGCCCGCGCAGCGAGCGCACCTCGGGGAACCGGTTCTCCTCGGGCACGCGCACGTCGCGCAGCACGAGCTCGGACGTGACCGACGCGCGCAGCGACATCTTGTGATGCATCTCCGGCGCCTCGAACCCCGGCATGCCGCGCTCGACGAGGAAGCCGTTGATCTGACCGTCCTCCGTGCGCGCCCAGACGGTCGCGACGTCGGCGACCGTGCCGTTCGTGATCCACATCTTCGACCCGTTGAGGATCCAGTCGCTCCCGTCGCGCTTCGCGGTCGTGCGCATCGAGCCCGGGTCCGAGCCCGCATCCGGCTCGGTCAGCCCGAAGCAGCCGATCAGCTCGCCGCGGTGCATCCCCGGCAGCCAGCGCTGCTTCTGCTCCTCCGACCCCCACTTCCAGATCGAGAACATCGCGAGCGACCCCTGCACCGACACGAACGAGCGGATGCCGGAGTCGCCGGCCTCGAGCTCCAGGCACGTCAGCCCGTAGGCGACGGCGCTCGCGCCAGGCAGGCCGTAGCCGTCGAGATGCATGCCGAACAGCCCGAGCTGCCCGACCTCCTGCGCGAGCTCGCGCGGGAGGATGCCCTGCTCGAACCACTCGCCGACGCTCGGCAGGATCCGCTCACGCACCCACTGGCGCACGGTGTCGCGGATCGCGCGCTCCTCGTCGTCGAGCAGGGCGTCGATCGCCAGGAAGTCGCGCGGGTCGATCGTCGTCGGTTTCGCCGCGTGCGTGGCCACGTCCGGAAGGCTACCGCGCAGGTGCCAGATGGTTCAGCGCGAGCCGGAGCCAGGCGGGAGCCTGCTGCGACCAGAGCGCCACCGAGTGGCCGCCCGCGTAGAGCCGGAAGACGTGGCCGATGCCGGCCCGCGACAGCTCCTGGTTGAACTGCTCGTTCTCGCCGACGAACGGCCGGTAGGCGTCGGCGCGGCCGATGTAGAAGCCGATGTAGAGTGGCAGCCCGGCCAGCCGTGACCGGAGCCTCGCGAACTGCTTGTGGACGTTCGCGGCGTCGTTCTTCGCCGCCGAGCCGAGGTCGAGCGGGTAGTCGCCCGTCGGGTCGGTCGGATGGAAGTAGCCGCTCC
>DASTZY010000095.1:0-1300 GCA_035764085.1 Gaiellaceae bacterium | reverse complement strand
CCGGGGAGCAACTGTAAAGTAGACCGGCGAGCGGACGGCCTCAAGGCTGGCGCTTGCGCGCCACCGCCACCGGCGGCTGACGGCCTTGACCCCGTCCGCTCACCGGTCTTTAGGCCGCGCATGCGCTCGGCGGAAGCCGAGCGGGGTCGCTCACTTCGTACCGGCTGGCGTCCCATTTCTCGCCGCGCGCGATCATGACGTTGAGGATCACGATCAGCTTGCGCATGCAGGCGGTGAGCGCAACCTTCGGCTTTTTGCCTTTGGCGATCAGGCGATCGTAGAAGGCCTTGAGCACGGGGTTGTGGCGTGTCGCGGCTCCCATACACGCCATATAGAAGAGGTTGCGGACCTTGCGGCGCCCGCCCTGGATATGACGGTCGCCCCGACGTTTGCCGCTGTCGTCATCGTAAGGCGCAGCACCCAGCAACGCCGCTGCAACTTTGTTGCCTATCTGGCCGAGTTCCGGCATCGCCCCGATCAGTCCGGCGGACGTGCCCTCGGCAAGACCCGGCACGCTCTCGATGATCTCGGCGAGCTCGGCAAAACGCGGCGTGGCCTTGATCAGGGCTGCGATCGCCGCCTCGAGCTTGGCAATTTCGACGGCAATCTGCTTCAGCAGACGGCCCTGCATTTTCTGCACGACGTCGGGCGTGGAATGCTCCCTCCTGTTTTGCAGGCTGGTCCGCACGTCGATCAGAGCTTGGCGCGCATTCACTATCTGCGCCAGCTTCTCGCGTGCCGCATCGTAGGCTTGGCCCTTTGCCTCGATGAAGGTCTCGGCGAACCAGGCGATCATCTCCGCATCGATCGGATCGTTCTTGGCGAGCTGTCCGGCCGATTTAGCGAAGTTGCGCACTCGCTTCGGGTCGACGATCAGGGCTTCGATACCAACCTCGCGCAGCGCCTTGGCCCACTCCCGCTCATAGCCGCCGGAAGCTTCCATGGCTGCCTTGCCGACCTTGTACTTGCGAAGCCAGCGGATCAACGCTCGCCGTCCCTCCGGCGTGCTCGGGAACGTCTGCCGTGACGACAATAAGCGAATGCACACATCCACCTTGTCCTTAGCCACGTCGATACCGGCGACAACGAGACCGTTATGTGCCATCATCTACTCCCTTCCTTGCTCGGTCCGGGCTCGAAGCCCATGCAACTGTTCGGGTTGAGGAAGATCACCGGATCTGTCCCTCGCTCCCCGACAGGCTCAAGGCCTTTGAGCGCGAACGGGCTCAGATCCAGCGACGGGCGGTTTTGCGAGAACCGCCCGTTCGCACATTCTGGCAGATTTTCCGGACACAAGAGC